>JAHDCN010000164.1:4142-6418 GCA_020629815.1 Verrucomicrobiota bacterium | reverse complement strand
AGAAAACCGTAGTCATCAATGGTGGTTAGGGTATTGCCGCCGACAGCCTGTTTGACTCGGTGACTGATGATCCGGGA
Organism: Verrucomicrobiota bacterium; assembly: GCA_020629815.1. Classification (GTDB taxonomy): domain Bacteria; phylum Verrucomicrobiota; class Verrucomicrobiia; order Verrucomicrobiales; family DEV007; genus Arctic95D-9. Next base: position 6,341 of record JAHDCN010000164.1, on the reverse strand, counting down.
AAGAGCGTCGTTGGCGGCGCGTCCAATTAAGCTGTGGAAGAAAAAATGGATATGATCGGATTCCTCCTCATTGTCATCGATGAAGGATTCGATCAGGAATCGTTCAGAAGTCGGGACCAGGGAGATAATTCGTTGGTTCTGGAAGTGGTCAATGATCGCCGCAGCATTGGTTTGGGAAATTGACCACTCTTCCGTCAGCCAGTCGGCGACATCCAGTGGATCGGTTTCTTCAGTAAATAATCGTCGGTCCAGCTCGGTGCGCAGTCGGGCCACTTCATCGGCGATGCCGGAGGCTAGTGGCATCTTGTTCGCATTCCAAGCCGGGACAGTGGGCATTCGACCGGCGGCGTTCTCCACTTTGATCTCGGTTTGCCCGGCTTCGATCAGGCGCACAGTTTTGCCCCCAAGGACAAAGACGTCACCCATTTTCAAGCCTTTAACGAAACGTTCCTCGACACTGCCGAGACGGCGACGGTTTAGTTTCACGGTGACCATGCCATCCGCGTGGATGGTGCCGACATTTACCAGATAGTCCCGCTCCACTTTCTTCGAGGGCGTGACATAGGCACCATCCTTTTCAACGATCTTGCCGAAGGTCTGGCGATACTGTGATTCGAGTGAGCGCCCGCCCCCTTCGAGGTATTCAACAATCCGATCAAAAGCTGAACGCTTGAGATTGCGAAACGGATAAGCCGAACAAATCACCTCGTAGCCCTCATCGGCCGAAACACCATCGTCCATCGCCATACCGACAAAGTGTTGAATCACGACGTCAGCGGAGTGTTCGAGGATCCTGATTGGATCGAGCTGTTTCCGATGGGCCAGCTTCGAACACACGACACATTCAATCAGATCATTGATATTCGTGGCGACCAGAACACCGTGGCTGGATTGGTCGATCGAATGCCCGGAGCGTCCGATCCGCTGCAGCGCGCGGGAGATACCCTTCGGCGTGGAAACCATGATGACCGTATCGATATGGCCGACATCAATTCCCAACTCCAGGCTGGTTGAGCAAACCACCGCGCGCAGTTCGCCCTGTTTCAGACGATCTTCAACCTCACGGCGCAAATCGCGATCCAATGACGAGTGATGGCATTCAATCCGGTCCGCCTCCTTTGCCATCTCCAGTTTCAGTCGATGCGAAATGCGCTCTGCTCCACTGCGGGTATTGGTAAAAATGATCGTCGAGCGGTTGCGTTCCACGATTCGGGCCATGTCTGAGATCACCCGGGTGGCCGTGTAGCCGGCAGGCGGATAGGCATGTTTTCGCAAAGGGGTCAGCACCTCGATCAATGCGCGTCGACCATCGTTGGTTTCCTTGATGCAAACCTCCGGTCCTGAACCGGCGAGAAACCGGGCGACCTCGTCGAGCGGACTGACTGTCGCGGATAGTCCGATACGGCAGAGGGGACCCCCGGTAACAATCCGTTCCAGACGTTCGAGGGAAACCGACAGATGAACGCCCCGTTTATTTTCGACGAATGCATGCAGCTCATCGAGAATGACAAACTGACAGCGTTGCAGCGCATCCCGGTAGCCCTTTTGCGGTAAGATGATCGCCAGGCTCTCTGGAGTCGTGATCAGAATATGCGGCGGTTTGCGACGTTGCTTCTGTCTTTCGGAGGAAGAAGTATCGCCGGTTCGGATGCCCACGGTGATCACCTCGTCGAGACCCAACCCTTTCAGAGGTTCCCGCAGGTTTTTCTCAATGTCGTAGGCCAATGCCCGCAATGGCGAGACATAGACGCAGCGAATCCCGCGCGGCGATAGTTTTTGGTCGGGATCAAAATGTTCCTCCGCCAATCGGTTTATGATGCCGAGGAAACCGGCCAGAGTTTTGCCTGAACCGGTAGGGGAGGAAAGCAGCACCGACTGGCCTCGGCCAATCTCCGGAACACACAATTCCTGCGCTTCTGTCGGCGCCGGAAAAGTGGAGGAGAACCACTTCGCCGTTTTGGGATGAAGCGAATCGAAGAATTCCTCCATCTACACAATCGGGTCCGGGCAAACATCACGACGCCCGCATTTGGCGCAGTGTTCGCCCATGAAGATTTGATCAAAAGAATCCATCAAGGCGGTTACGAATTCCGGCTCATCGGTGACTAACCCGGCCTCGAAGTTTCTTCGCACTGGTGACTTCGCACCCATACCCGCACCGGTAAGGTTGGCCGATCCAAAGAAGGCCTTTTTGCCATC
>JAHDCN010000164.1:0-4042 GCA_020629815.1 Verrucomicrobiota bacterium | reverse complement strand
AACAGGGCGTCGTGAATTTCTTCGTGGAAAACCAGTTTTTGCATGGTGATATGGACGATGTAACAGGGTTAGGTCAGTGATCTAACCCTGTTGAGTCAGGCACTTTCCTGTGGCAAAACGAGGCTGCGCGCTACTTCGCCTCGCTCCAGAGATTCGTAGGCCTCATTAATTTTCTCCAACGGCCAGGTTTTGGTCAAAAGGGGTTCAAGCTCCAGCTTGCCGCGATTGGCGAGATCGATCAGCAACGGAATATCGATCCTTGGCCGGGTGCTGCCGTAGATGGAGCCTTTCAAAGTCTTCTCTGCATAGACCAGCGCGTTGACGTTGATCTTCGCTTTGGTATCCGGTGCAGAAATTCCCACAACCACGCAGGTCCCACCTTTGCGAGTGACGTCGTAGGCCTGTTCGATTGGCTCCGGGTGACCGATCGCTTCAAAGGCGTAATCCACTCCTACCCCACTGGTGAGATCCAGGATCGCTGCCACAGGATCATCTTTTGATGCATCAATAAACCGGGTCGCCCCAAGCCGCTCGGCATGAACCTGCTTGGAGGAAAAGGTATCGACTGCAATGATTTCGGTCGCTCCCGCAAGGCGCGCGCTTTGGATGACATTGAGTCCGATACCGCCAGCGCCGAATACCGCGACGGTGGATCCGGCTTTCACTTTGGCGGAATGGAATACCGCTCCGTATCCGGTGATGACTCCGCAGCTCACCAGGGCAGCGTCAGTCAGCGAATTAGAGGAATCAATTTTGACGGCGCAACCTTCCGGCATGGTCGATAGCTGCGAGAATGTAGAAACGCCGGCATAGTGCTTGATCTCGTCGCCCTTGGCGTTGTGAAAACGCGTGGTGCCGTCCGGCATCAGACCGGTGAAGCGCATTTGGGTGCCGACATCGCAAAGCGCGGGTCTTCCGCTCAGGCAATATTCGCACTGCCCGCAAGACATTCGCCAGATCGGCACGACTGAGTCGCCTTCTTTTAGTGAGGAAACGCCTTTGCCCACTGCTTCCACAATTCCCGCCCCCTCATGACCAAGGATGATCGGTGTTCCCAGGGGTTGATCCCCTTTCATCACATGCAAATCGCTGTGGCAGACTCCAGCAGCATGCATCCGAACCTGAACTTCTCCCGGGCCGGGCGACTGGACTTCCACGTCTTCAATCACAAGTGGTTCGTTGGGCGCATAAAGAACAGCGGCGGTTGCTTTCATCAGCGCAAAGCATACCGGCGCCATGCTTCACTACCAACCAAAAAGGCAGAGCCTGCGGCCCTGCCTTTCTGGAATACTTGGTTGTTGGAAATTGGGTAGCTAGTAACCACGTGGACCCGGGTTGTAATAGCCAACTGGATCAGGCTCGGGCGCATAGTGGCGGTTGCGATTGCCGAACAAGAGGTTCTTCAAACCCTGCTTCTTGTTCTTGTGATGCTGAATCAGCTTCCGACGCATGTTGGAATGCTTTTCGATAAACTTCTGGGGGAGTGTTTTTGGCTGGGGAGCACAAACTGGAGTTCCGCAGGTACGAACCGGTTGCGGATGGTAGTAGCCCGGGTTTCCGGCCTGAGCCTCTGTAGCCGTTGAAGACCACATAGCAAATGCGACTGCGGGAGCAGCGATCAACGTAGCTGAAAAATGTCTGTGTTTGGAATTCATATTCGGATTGGTTGTTTCCTGTCAGACGCTTCCGATGAAGTGTCTATGCAACTTTTCCGAAACAAGAAGAGTTTCGTCTAACTCGTAATCCTGCCCACCGACAGAAATATTCTGCTTATCGCTACACTCTAGGTGCGGTAGTCAGCGGAGTTTCCGGGTCGGCTACTTTGCGCCCCTGTGCTTCGTTCAAGTAGCAGGTTTTCATCCGTGGCAGGACGTGCTTGGCGAAAAGGTCACACTCTTCGTGATGAGGATATCCGCTCAGGATAAACGAGCGCATTCCCATGTCGATATAGCGATTCAGCTTGGCGAGAACCTGATCGGGATCGCCCACAATTGCACTCCCGCAGCCACTGCGGGCCAGCCCCACACCCGACCAGAGATTCTCTTCGATAAAAAGATCCCCGGCCTGTTCACGTAACTCATCCTGCCGCTGAACACCGGCGCTCTTGCTGTCCTGAGAGCGGTTCTTAATCTCGTCGCCTTTTTCCAGATCGAGTTTTGAAATCAGACGATCGGCAGCAGCGCGAGCCTCGTCTTCGGTTTCCCGGACGATCACATGGACCCGCAATCCGAAATCAATTTTCCGATTGTGAGCAGCGGCTTTTTCGGCCATACCGCGCATGGTGGCTTCGAGTCGCTCTTCTGTTTCCGGCCACATCAGGAATACGTCGCAATGCTTGGCGCACAATTCCTGAGCCGCTGGAGAAATCCCGCCGAAGTACAACAAAGGGCCGCCGTTTTGCTGATAAGATTTCGCCGGAGTGCAGTTTGGTAATGAGAACTGATAGTACTTTCCTTCCCATTCCAGAGGGCCGTCGGTATTCCAGAGTTTTTGTAGAATCTGAATGATCTCGCTGCTGCGTTCGTAGCGCTCGACACTTTCCTCACGCTTTCCGGGAAGGTCGGAGGAAATGATATTGATCGTCAGTCTCCCTTTCGCAATATGATCGACCGTGGAGATTGCCCGGGCCAGCATTGGCGGCCAAACTTCGCCCATGCGCAAGGCCACAAGCTGGTTGATCTGCTTTGTCTGTGTCGCAACCGCGGAAGCAAAAGTTATAGGATCCTGCCCGGCGATCCAACCGGAAGGCAGCAGCACATTCTGGTAACCCGCTTTGTCGGCCCTTTCGACGAGGCTGCCGCAATGTTCATAGCTGCTGCGCAAACTCCCATCGGGCACGCCGAGAAATTCGTAATCGTCACTGCAAAGAGCGGAAAACCAGGCGACTTCGACCTCGGGTGACTCGCTTCGAATCGGGATACCGGACATTCCCCAAAGTAGGGTTTATCAGAATATGCATTCAAGAGCAAAATCGGCGCGTGTGGGCTCTATTGACAGAATTGGTCGATTCGCTCAGCCTTCGGAATCATGTTTGGGTTTTTGCCGTCTCCCTGTTCGTCTTGCCAACCGGATCTTGCGTCCGACTATCGGGCGCACTTCTGCGGTTTGTCTCATGAGTTTGCCGGGACCTATGGACCGGTGGCGAGATTCCTGACTAATCGGGACTCTACGTTTCTCAGTATTTTGGCAGCCAGCTTTGAACCGGAAGAATCGCATGAGTCCGTTTTCGAGCGATGCTGCAATCCGATCGGAAGTCGACGGACGATGGTAGCAGGCTGGCCAAGTCGCTATGCCTGCGCGGTGGCCGTATGTGGTGCATGGACAAAGCTTCAGGATAATGTCGAGGACGAAACAGGTTGGCGGAGAACACTCAGTGGGATCGGTCTGAAACAATTGCAGCGTTGGAAACAACAAGCGGTTTCGATTCTAATGGAAGCTGATTTTCCAGTGGCGAAGGTTGAGCAGTATTTCAGCGAACAGGAGGATCGAGAAAGAGCAAATGCCAGCTGGTCTGATGCAGCGGAACCGACAGCACTTGGCTATGGAGAAATTCTTGCTCATTCCAACAGGCAGAGCTCGTCCGCCACGCTCAGGAAAGTTGGCTTTCACCTCGGCAGGCTGATTTACCTGTGGGATGCCATTGTTGATCGTGAGGCCGATCTGAAACGAGGGCGGTTTTCTCCATTGCGCCGCGATACCGATTTCGAAGCATCACGGGATTGGCTGGGTAGGGAGTTGGATTCAATGACAAGTAACTACCGTCAAATGGGCCTGACCAATCCAGTGATTGAATCTGTTTTGGTAGAAGGCGCCTCTGAAAAAGTTCTCCCCTGGATCGAAGGCAAGGATCTCGCCGAAATTGCTTCCGAAAAGAAGAAGAAAAAGCGCCAGCCCTACACCAGAGAAACCAAATGGTATGACTGGTGCTGCGACTGTTGCCCTTGTGATTGCTGTGACTGCACGAAATCGAAAGGAGACTGCTGCGATTGCGACTGCTGCCCCTGCGATTGCTCCTGAGACCATCTCACCAGTGAAATCGGTA
>JAHDCN010000163.1:5270-6424 GCA_020629815.1 Verrucomicrobiota bacterium | reverse complement strand
AGGTCGATCAGGTATTGAGCAAAACGGAGCGAACCATTCACGGCAGCTTCCACAGTTTCTCCGAGACGCAGGCGAAGCGGGTCACTACCGATGAAGTATTGGTCAAGGCAATGGAGAAGCTGGGCCGGGAAAACTGGCCGTCTTTCGCGCGTGCTGCCCGCGAGCCCGAGGGTGCTGCAGCCATTCTCAAGTCCAGGATCGAGGTGAAGCCGGTCGATGCGAGTTACCTGCTGTTCCTGAGCCTGAGCGACAACAACGCCGAAGGACTTTCTGAAACGGTGAACGCGGTGATGCAGTCCTACATTGCCAAGCTGGAAGAAGAACAGGAAGGACGCAGCAAGCGTCGGCTGGATTTCCTCAATGAAGAAGTCGACCAAATCCTGGTATCCATTGAGGAGAAAGAAAAAGCCAAGGATGAGATCGCCGTCGCGCTAAAGGCCCGCACCTTTAACGAGTTTAAGAACCCGTATTTCGAAACGGTCATCGTGATGCAGGAGCAATACCTGCTCGCCAAAGCTACCGAACTGGAGAACGAAGCAAAAATCTCCGAGGCGACTCAAAATATCAATGAGATTGGCAGACTCGAACTCGACGTTTACGCCGATGAGGCGGTCGCCCGCAACGAAGCGGTTTACCTGATTGATAACTGGACCTACACCAAGCTTCAAGAGCTCCGCAGCAAGATCGATGGGCTCACCGCAACCAACCCCGACCGCATTCATGTCGAAGAGCGCATGAGCGCGATGGAGGCTTACCTGAACAACTTCAAGAGAGATCTGAATCAGGACTTTCTACGAATCCTTACCGAGACTCGTGACTTCGAATTAAACAAGGACCTAACCGAAGCCCAAACCGCCCACAAGGCCTCTCAGGAACTAACGGCAAAGCTGAAGGAAGCATGGCTTGAGGCGGAAGACATGTTTAAGAAGTCGACCACGTTGATCGCTCAGGGAGATGCCCTTTCCAAAGAGATCGAACAATTGCGCGCCCGAAAGGGAGTCGTCGAAGACAGCATTCGTCATGTGGTGCTCGACGCCAAGAGTCCAATCCATGTTCAAATCGAAGAAAAGTCCATGCCTCCCGGTGGCCCCTCCAGCGACAACCTGTTGAAAATTGCCGGACTCATCGCTGCCGCTTCTTTCGGATTGGCGGGG
>JAHDCN010000163.1:2265-5170 GCA_020629815.1 Verrucomicrobiota bacterium | reverse complement strand
GCGAAGGATTTCACCAAAGAGAACGCGATCGATTGGCTTCGCGATAATATCAAAGTGCAACGCCGGGTGGCCGTGGCTTCGATCCCGGTTGATTCCCCGCTGCATGGAGACCGCGCTTCGCTGTTCACACTGGTTGAGGCTGCCCGCGAAAGACTGGATGCCGTGATCGTCAGTGCACCGCCACTTTCCGGCAGCGACTTGAGTCAATTTCTGGCAGATCATTCCGATGCGACGGTGCTAGTTGCCGAGTCCGGAACTACACTGTTCTCCGAGCTGCGCTCCGGAATCGAACACCTCTATCGTTCACCTCTTCCTGCTTTCACCTCGGTTTTGATTGGCGAAACGCCTTCCTTGATTCAGCGCTTAATGAACTGGCGCAACGCGTCGCTGGAAGGTGACGGAACACGAAATCCTGTGTCGTTCTTCCGCAGCCTCCGTCGAACTTCCCATCATTTGCACGGAAAACCGGGAAATAAGGCCTCCAAACGCGACAGTAAATCTTTCCGAGCTCCCGAGAATACAGAGGAAAGAAATACGGAGTTTCACGAGAGCTAAGAAACACCGAACCGCTGTAAATCAGCGAGTTACGATGAATTTAGCCATCTGGCATGGCAATTGCATTATTTACATGCAAACCCCATGCACATCGAAGGCAGCCAGATTTCCCCAGCCCTGTCGGGATGGAAGAAGCACGCAGATTTCCTGCGCTGCCTGATAGCCGGTGCGTTGAATACCGGAGGCGCCCAAATCATCCGGCTCGCCGGTAACTTGATCCTTACCCGGCTTTTAGTTCCTGAAGCATTCGGATTGATGGCATTGGTGAGCGTGTTTCTGGTTGGCTTGGAAATGTTTTCCGACGTCGGTGTCGGAGCGTCGATTGTGCATCGACAAAAGAAGCCGGGACTACGCTTTCTACAAACAGCATGGACTTTGCAAGCCCTCCGTGGAATCGGCCTCTGGTTGGTTGCTTGCGCTGCCGCATTTCCTTTAGCGAAATTTTACAATGAACCGCTGCTGGCCTGGATCCTGCCGGTTTCATCTTTCACCCTGGTTTTGGCAGGCTTCAAATCGACTGCGATTCATCTCTGCGCCCGCAACCTGCAACACGGTTCCCTTACAGCCGTGGATCTCACTACAGCCGTGCTTGGTCTGGTGACTTCGATTGGAATCGCTCTCTTCTATCCCTCGGTCTGGGCGCTGGTGATCGGTGGATTAATCGCGGTCGGAAGTAATCTGATCGCAAGCTGGTTCTTTCTTCCCGGTCAAGTGCGACACCGGATGCGCTGGCACCGCAAGTCGGGTTCAGAACTGATTCATTTCGGAAAATGGATATTCCTTGGAACCGTCTTCGCTTTCCTTGGAATGAATGGCGACCGAATCCTGCTCGGTAAATTTTTATCACTGGAGCAACTCGGTATCTACACGGTCGCCTTCTTTTTCGCTCAGGCTGTCAGCCAATTTATGGCAGGCCTCGGCACCCGCGTTTTGTTCCCGCTTTTTTCGCGCGATTCCGATATAGGAAAAAGCAGAAAGTATCGACGTCTGCTTCTCGCTGGCTCCTTAGTTCCTATCGGGGTTTTCCTGGTTGGAGGCCCCTTGCTCATACAAGTGCTTTACGACGACCGCTACCTAAGTGCGGGCAGCATGTTGCAGATACTCAGTCTTGGTGCGGCAGCGGCATCGCTACGGGTGATGGCCGAACCCGTGCTACTGGCTAAGGGCGACTCCTACTCCCGCATGTGGCTGGCGGGTTACGAAGCGATTCTCGTAGTCGCATCGCTTGCCATCGGCGGTTGGCTGTTCGGGATGCAAGGCTTCCTGGTCGGTTATGTGGTCGGTCAGTTTCTCACTTTGATTCCTGCGGCCTTCTTCCTGCGCAAACACCGATCATGGAATCCACAGGATGACGTGGCGTATCTTACCTGTGTCGCCGCCCTGTTCGCCTTCGGCGCATTCTTTCACTCCCCCTTCCCTTTGATGCCATGAAACCGGAACGAAAACGCTTTTATTACGCAGCCGGTCCGGGCGACGTCGTCGGGACTTTCCGGCATTGGTGTGAAGGAAAGGATGACCCTTCGCAGTTTGCGGTAACCTACAGTGGACAGTTCTTTGATTGGGTCCGTGACAATGATGCCACTGGACTCGTGGTATCCAGCTGCGCGAAGTCTAACTCACTTTCGTGCGACAAAATTACCGCTACCAACCACCCTCTTCCTCACGCGGCCCCTCAGAATTTTCGACAGTATCTGATCCGCCAATTCGCCGGTGCCGCCCGGGTATGGAAAGACTGCTTCTCGTTTCGTCCGAGCCACGCTGTGATCGCGGAAGGAACCACGTTTTGGTCGATGCTGCTTCCATTGCGACTTCTGGGCATTCGATTTATCCCAACCGTCCACTGCGTCATTCAACATAGCGGGCAAAGGTCATTGCCTCGCCGGATACTCGAAGCAATTGAGATCACCGCCTTGAAGTGGTTGTCTCCGCACTGCCTGTCAGCCTCAAAACGAATTTCCTCCCAGATAACTTCGCGTAACAAGCATCACTTCCTGCCGTCCTACCGCCGCGAACGCTTCGACGGAATCGCCGCTCCCTCCTTTGACTCAGACCCGTTCCGGTTTCTCTACATAGGACGAGTGGAAGACGATAAGGGCGTCTTCGATTTACTGGATAGTTTCGCCGAAGTTCAGTCAGGGCTGCAACGGGAAGTCGGTCTTTCCTTTTGTGGTGCCGGAAATGCCGAAGTCGGGCTTCGCCGCCGTATTGATGAACAGCAGATCGCAAACGTCGCCTTACACGGTCATTGCTCTCGCGACCAACTACGGGAACAGATCGAAGCGGCCAATGTGATCGTCGTCCCGACAACCAGCCGTTTCGTCGAAGGCTTCAATCAGGTGATTGTCGAAGC
>JAHDCN010000163.1:0-2165 GCA_020629815.1 Verrucomicrobiota bacterium | reverse complement strand
AATATTACCCACGTGCACTTTCACTCCTGCGCCAGCAGCGGACATCTTGGTGCGATGGCTAACCTCCTTTCCGGGTTGAACTACAGCCTCACCCTTCACGGAGATTTACCCGTGTATGGCAAAGACCATCGAAGCAAAACTTCTCTCGCGACGACTGTCAGTGCAGTCACCGCTCCATTGCGTGCCCAACTGCTCGAAGCCACCGACCTGACGCCCGAGCAAATTCCGGTGATCACCATGGGAGTTGATACAGAGAAATTCTGTGTCCGACCGCCTACTTCCAATGACCGACCGAAAATTGTGACGGTTGCCCGCCTAATTGCCGAGAAAGGACACGCGATTGCATTTGGGGCTCTGGCAAAGCTGAAGAACGACGGAATCGAATTCGACTACGTAGTCGCCGGCGATGGCCCGGAGATGGAGAGTTTGAAAAAGCTGGTCTGCCAGATGGATCTCAACGACTGCGTTACCTTGACCGGCACAATTGGCGAAGGTGAGGTCCGCGATCTTCTCAACAACTGTGATGCGTTTCTACTTCCCAGCTACGGACTCGGCGAAGCAGCTCCCGTCTGTGTCATGGAAGCAATGTCTTGCGGTATCCCGGTGGTCTGCTCACTGATTGGCGGCACCGCTGACATGATCGAAAATGGCGTCGATGGATTTCTAACACCGCAAAAAGACAGCGCAGCGATCGCCGAAGCATTGAAGAAAATTATTTTGGACGCCGACCTCGCTGCTGAGATAGGCCAACAGGCACGGGCAACAGCGTTAGCAAAATTCGACTACCGAATCAATGCGGCGAGACTGCTCGACAGCTTTTTTCCCGGACAGCGCCCGCACCATACCTTGAAGGCCAAAGCAGCCTCCGAAAAAGAACTTCAACAACTCCCAGTATGAAAACCCGCGATCTAAAAATCCTGCTCGTGATGGAGCAATGCAATCCGCTGTGGCCTTCCGTGCCCCGGGTCGCTTACCATATTTACTCCAACCTCAGTTTGCTTGCCGACGTCACACTCGTGACCCACGAGCGCAACCGGGAAGGCCTGGAGGAAAATTGCCCCGAAGAAGCAATTGATTTCATCGCAGAATCAAAGCGAAGCGCCAACTGGTATCGTTGCGTAAATGCCATCGCAGGCAAAGGCAGCACGAACTGGCCACTGATGCATGCTCTTTCATTTCCTATCTATGCGGAATTCGATCGACAAGTGTTTCAGCGTTACCACAAGGCCGTCGAAAATGGCGAATACGATGCCGTCATCTGTGCCACCCCGGTTTTACCCCGCTATCCCTATTCACTGTCCCGGGTTTGCAAAGATGTGCCGTTTATCATCGGGCCTGTGAACGGCGGTCTCCCCTTTCCTTCCGGATTCAAAAAGATCGCCCGCAAAGAGTCAGCGCATTTCAATTTCCTACGGGCTCTCGGCCGAATGATTCCGGGCTATACCCGGACCTATCAGAAAGCCGACCGCATTCTGACCGGCTCTCAGTTCACTCGCGAGTGGATTCACCGGGCATTGAAGATCCCGCGTGAGAAGCTGAAGATGATGCCGGAGAACGGCGTCACCCGTGCCTTCTTCGATGCACCGCTGCAAACCAGCCCTGCCAATGAGCCACTGCGAATGTTGTTCGCCGGTCGACTGGTCCCCTACAAAGGTGCTGACATGCTGATCGAAGCCATCGACAAAGCCCGGAAGCTCACCTCCCGCGAACTAAACCTAGTGATCGCCGGGGACGGTCCTGAGGAAGAGCCGTTGAAACAACAGGCAAAGCAGCTCGGACTGGAAGACAACGTAAACTTTGCCGGATTGATCCCTCCGGAAGAAATGCCGTCGCTGTTCGCCGCCGCCGACCTTTTCACCTTTCCGTCGGTACGCGAATTCGGTGGAGCCGTGGTATTGGAAGCCATGGCTTCCGGCGTGCCATCAGCTGTGGTCGACCATGGAGGCATTGGCGAATACGTGACCGCCGACACCGGCTGGAAAGTTTCTCCGATTTCCCGCGATTACATTATCGAGGAAATGGCCAAGGCGATTGCCGATGCAGCCAACAATCCCACCCGACATCAATCGATGGCAAAGAAAGCCCGAGCGCGGGCCGGCGAATATTGCTGGGAAGCCAAGGTCGAAAAGATTCTCGGCATTGTCCGGGATTGTATCGAAGAAAAG
>JAHDCN010000162.1:2401-6475 GCA_020629815.1 Verrucomicrobiota bacterium | reverse complement strand
TTAGATTCTGGCTGTTATTACGGGTTCTTTAGCAATTACGCAACGACTTTTTCCCGTTTCTTTTTGAACGTTTTTCACTTCGCTGAAAGCTTTTGTGCCTGAGCGATACTTTCCTTGGAAAGTCTGGAAAACGGGACCTCGTAGCTCTTCCCTGTTTTCATCAGCAACTTCACCTTATTTCCCCCGATAATCCCCATAAAGCGGGCCTCGATGTTCTTGCCCTCACTACTGGTCCAGTTCAGGTATTCCTCTTTGACCATTTCCGGATCCGCAGCCGCTCCATTCTCCTTGAGAAAAGCCTGCTCTTTCTCCGTCAGGTTTTCCGCGTCAACAATCGCTCCTTCCCGAATCCATTTTTCAATCAGATCGAGCTCCTTCTTTGGCAGAGGACCGGCCTTCCTCGGCATGAAATCGGACTCATTCTGATCCATTGTCATCCGCAGCAGGAAGTCACTTTCCTCCGGATTTCCGGGTTTAATCAGGCTGAATTCCTTGATCTGGAACTCGCCCATCTCCTCCAGGTCATCCAGAGCAAGACTCCCCTTCACTTGCTTCTCATTGCTGTGACAGTTCCAACAATGATCCTTCATGATCGGGAGAATATCCTTTTTGTAGTCGAGACCAAAGCCACTGCTAGCGGCAGTCAAAAGGGTGAGGAGGAAAACTTGGGTTTTCATGCTTGGGTATATCGGAAGAGATGGGAAATGTTTCGGGAAAATGTCTTCGCACGAAACCATACCTTTACATTTAATACATAAACCGGGAATCCCGCGAAACCACAAAAACTACCTATCAACACTAATAGGCACCTGACATTCTCAATAGCGAACCAGCCTTTTGAAAAAATCTCAAAAGTGCGAAAAAGCTCTTGCATACCACTTGCCTTTGCGTTTGTTCGCCCGTCTTCAATAACCTCCTGCTGCTTACATGATTAGACCTTTGGCTACCTCGGTGGCTATCCCCCTAAGTATCTGTCTTCTTTTATCCACCACATCTGCTTATTCGCAGCTTCCGGGTGGTTTGATGGACCGAATTCGCCAAAATCAGGCGATTGAACAACGTCAACAACAAGAGTTGGAACGTTTTCAGGAACAGCAGGTTACGCCCACTGCGGACGCAGACGGTGACGAGCTTTCAGGGGAAATGCTGGAAGAGCCCCCCGAGGATGATTTTACGCTTTTGATAAACAAAGTCCAGATTGAGGACTGCACCCTTCTTTCGCCTCAAAAGTTACAATCGATCCAGACCAAATATCAAGGTCGGCAATTGGGAATGACGGATGTGAACAACATACTGCGGGAAATCACCAATGCCTATGTAGCCAAAGGCCTGATTACCTGCCGCGCCTATCTTCCCGAGCAGGATATTACCAGCGGCGTTCTGGTAGTGAAGGCGGTTGAGGGAAAATTAGAATCCTTTGAAGAGCAAGGCCCTACCCCAACCCTGAATACCAGCTTTGCGTTTCCAAACACAATCGAATCTACACTGAATATTCGAGACCTTGAACAGGGAATCGACCAGTTAAACCGGCTTCCCTCTAACGATGCCACCCTGGAAATTCTACCGGGTGAAAAATTTGGTGGCTCGATCGTAGGGCTGAAAAATCCGGCAGCAAAACGCTGGAGAATCGTTCAGTCGATTGATAACAGCGGGTTCGAATCCAGCGGGCAATACCAGGAAAGGACCATGTATCAGCATGACCATTTACTGGGTATCAACGATCAATGGACAGTTCTCTACGGTCAGGACCCGACAGGAAATGACGATGGCCATTTCTCACGGATGGGCAGTGCCAGCGTATCCGTTCCCTGGGGTTACTGGCTGTTTGATCTCAGTGCCAGCTACTTTTCCTACGAGAACCAAATTGATATTCCCGCCTTCGATGTTTTTGCCGAAGGCGACACCTGGGCTTTTCATGCCGGCGCTTCCCACGTTTTTCACCGCGATCAAACCAGCATTTCGACTCTTCACTACGGATTCGATTACAAGATTACGGAAAACTTTATCAATGATCTGAAACTGATCACCGGCAGTCGCCAGCTCGCTATCGCCTCTATCGGGATTTCTGATGTCAGACCATGGTGGGGAGGAAAACTCTACTCGAACCTTTCAGTCAACCAGGGACTGCCAATCTTTGGCGCTTTTGATGACGACACCGACCGACTGAATAACAATCAACCCTACGGTCAGTTCACCCGCTTCATTTTTGATGCCCAATTTACTAAGGATCTAAAAATTAAAGATGCTCCGGATACTAATTTTACCTGGACCACCAATTTTCACGCTCAGTATTCACCAAAAGCACTTTTCAGTTCCGAACAAATCGGACTCGGAGGGCAAGGCAGTATCCGGGGCTACCGGGACCAGTCGATCATTGCTGATTCCGGTGTTTACGTTCGTAACGAACTTTCCCACCCGGTCGGTAACCTGGCACAAAAGACCAAAGGAATTTTTGGGGAAGTCAGCGCATTCGGCGCCATTGATTTTGGACATACCTTTGGAGAAGGAAGCCCGGAATATATCGACGGCATAATTTCCGGAGCGGCCGGCGGCATCCGTTTTGGAGACGGCGGCAAAATGGTCGGCGAACTCTCCGTCGGCGTTCCCCTCTCCTACCCGGATTTTATTCAGGATCCGGAAACTGTCTTTTTCTTCTCCTTCGGGCTGACCCTGTAACCCCTAAAAAACTCCTACCCCGACACCCAGATGACACTTCATCCCCGAAAACACATCTCCCACTGGTCAATTGTATTGGCCTGTTTTTCAATCTCTTCGACTGCGGCTTTTGCCCAATTGCAATCCGATCCGACTGCACCGTCTGCACGCAAGGCTTCCGTTATTACCGCGCCGAACGGAGTTCCGATCGTTAATATTACTCATCCAAATTCCAAGGGCGTTTCCCGCAACGACTTCCGTGAATTCAATATTGATCAGCGTGGTCTGATTTTTAACAACAGCAACCAGACCTACGGAGTTTCCAACCTGGGAGGCGTGATTCTCGGTAACCCGAATCTGCAGGATTCCCGAACTGCTTCGCTGATTATTTCCGAGGTCACGGGAACTTCACTTTCCTCGATTCGTGGATTTGCCGAAGTATTCGGTTCGCAGGCAAATGTGGTCATTGCCAACCCGAACGGAATCTCTGTCAACGGCGGCGGATTCATCAATTCGCCACGTGTCACGTTAACCACCGGTAAAGCCTATTTCACCGATGGCATGTTGGCTGGATTTCACGTTAACGGCGGGGAGATCCTGATTTCCGGTGCCGGAGTCAATGCCACGGGAACAGACGCTTTTGATATTATTTCCCGCACGGCGAAAATAGCCGGGAATATTCACGCCAACGATCTCAGAATCGTCGCAGGTCGCAACAAAGTGGAATACGGCAATTTGAATGCAACGGCAAAAGCCGACGTCGCCAACAAACCCTCCGTTGCTATTGATTCCACCGCTCTCGGCGGAATGTACGCCAAAAAGATCAAGATCGTCGCCACTGAAAAAGGCGTTGGTGTCAATATGCGGGGACCGGCTTCCGCCTCTGCAGGCAGTCTGTTCGCAAAGGCTGCAGGAAAGCTACAAACCTCCCGTGTCTCTGCCAAAAGAAACGTAACACTACGCTCTACGAATAGCAGCGTTCAAACCCGCTCTACCACGTACGCCGGGGATAAACTCCACATCCGCGGGCAAACAGGAGTGGCAGTCGCAGCGTCAGCTCGAGCAGCATCCCAGAATGGAACATCCATTACTGCTGATACCGGAAATATTTCTATTGGAAACGGAGCCAAGGTCGGCGCGGGCGTGGACAATTCGGGAGCTTTTTCGGTAACCGGTAAAGACGTCACTCTCCGGTCTGCCAATGGATCGCTACTAAATCACGGACGCATCGCTTCCACCAACGACACCTATGTCGTTACCGGAAACGCTGCTCTTTGGGGCGCCATTCTGACTCCGCAGGAGCTCACGATTCGGGCCAGCGGCCAACTGCGAATTCATGACACAGCCAACATTCACAGTGCCGGGACGATTGATGTTGTAGCGTCCACCACACAAAGCGATGGGAAGATAACGGGAGAA
>JAHDCN010000162.1:0-2301 GCA_020629815.1 Verrucomicrobiota bacterium | reverse complement strand
ATCCGATCCGATGCCGATGTCGTTTGGAACGGAACCGGAAACCTGCTCAATTCCGGCCAAATCTCTGCAGGCAATGACCTTCGGTTCATTACTACTGGAAACATCCTGAATGATGGCGCCGCCAGTCGAATGACTTCGGGCAACAATCTGATTGTTCGCAGCACCGATTTCGACAATCAGGGAATTATCCAGGTCACTTACGATACATCGATTCAGACAACCGCAGGCGTTGACAACAGTGGAACTATCTACACCGGCAATGATCTCAGTATCAACTCAGGCAGCTTCCTCGACAATTCCGGAAAACTGCTGGTCAACCGCAATGCAATCCTGCAATCCGCCGGCGCCACCACCAGTGCCACCGGTTCTGAAATTCGGGTAAACGGAAATCTGCAATCGACAGCACAATCTTACGATCTGGCCGGTGATACCAATGTCGCGGGCCTAACCACGATCACCGCAACCAACGGCGATTTTGTTCACCAAGGAAATTTACAAGGTGGCGGCAACACTGCCATCACCGCAAGCGGCGACATCGTCCAAAGCGGCAGTCTACTGACCAACGCCGACCTGTCCATGACAGCGGATGACATTACCAATACCGGACTCATTGAGTCGGTGCAGAATGCCGCGCTCACAGCCACCGGTGGCACCTTTACGCAAACCTCCACCGGCAGCCTGCGGGTTGGCGACATCGCCAATATCAATGCGACCACTGCGATCAATCTGGACGGCCTGTTTGAAACAGCTGGTGACATCAGTCTGGTTTCCGACTCACTTAGCTCTGGAGGCACGATCGCCACACCCGGGTCGATTACAGCCACCGCGCTCAACGGCAATTTCAACCAGACCGCCGGCAGCTGGAGTGCCAACGGCTTTACCAATATCACTGCTTCCGGCAACCTAAGCTTCGCTGGTTCCATTACCAGTGGCACCTCGGCAACCCTGGTCGGAGCCTCCGTTACCAACAATGGTAGCCTGCAGGCAACTGACTTCGTCGATGTCTCCACCACCAGCGGCGACTACATTCAGACCGGCAGTATCCTCTCTTCCGGCAACGTTGACGTTTTCGGTATCGGCAACGTCAATCTCGCCGGCACCATCGGCTCCAATCAAGACGTCACCCTCGAAGGAGCCGCGATCAGCTCCTCTGCCACCATTCAGTCGCTGGGAACTACTACGATTCAGACCAATGTAGGCGGCTTCATTCACTCGGGGTCGATAGTTTCCGACGGAGCTCTGGCGATCACTGCGACTGGAGGCATGAACAACTCCGGAGCGATCGCTACCAATGCCACGCTGAATTCCAGCTCCCGCACCTTGAACAACTCCGGGTCGATTCAGTCCATCGACAGCCTGCAGATTGACACGACTGTCGGAAACCTCGTCAACAGCGGCACCATTCAAAGTCTCAGCACGATGGACCTGAACAGTGCGGCAGCGATTTCCCATCAGGCCGGAACCATCGCGTCCACGCTGAATACCACCCTGACATCCAACGGACAGTATGTCTCCGCAGTTGGAGCGTCACTGGCATCAGACCGCGCGGTTACCGTAACCTCATCAGCAATCAACAACTCTGGCCGGATCGAATCCGGCAATGCGACCCTGCTTACCTCCACCGCCGGTAATATTACCCAGAAAGGCACCGTTCTTTCCGGGACTGCCCTGCACCTGACTTCTGCCAACAATGTGATCAACGAAGGCAACACCGAAGCCAACGGTAACCTGCGCATGACCGGTGCCGCGCTGAACAACAAAGCTGGCGGCACAATCGTTTCGGAAACCTCAGTGGTGGGTGTGTTTACCGGTTCGCTCACCAATGGCGGCGATCTACTGAGCAAAGGCACAATGACCCTGCGTGGCACTTCGCTGAACAACCAGGCCACCGGCTCGATCATTACCGAGGACACTTTCGATATCAATAACCTGTCCGGTAACTTCACCAACTCCGGCTACATCCAGCTGCAAAACGACGTCGACATCCGCGCTGCTCAAATCACTAACAGCGGCGAGATCAATGTCTTTGGTTGCCTCGTCATGAGATCCAACACCGGAGACATTCGGTTCACCCCGACCTCCGATATTTGGGCCGAAGATTGCTTTACCGCTATCTCAGCGACCGACCTCTACCAGAACGGTTCCCTGCAATCCCCCGGTCTCATTTCGCTCACCGCACCGGGAGTGCTGAACTTTGGCGGCAATACCGTTTCCGATACCGGACTGGATCTGACCACCACCGGACTGTTCAGCAATACCTCTAACTTGTATGTCAATGGCTCGCTCAGCGTCACCGCCGGC
>JAHDCN010000161.1:4628-6500 GCA_020629815.1 Verrucomicrobiota bacterium | reverse complement strand
TTCGGTCATGGTATTGGTTGTTGGTGAGTTGGGTTGAAGTTCAGGATATCCGAAAGTTACCCATTCTAGCGCAGAAAGGAGCAGGAATCATACAAAGCCTAGAAAAAAGACAGCTTTTTTTCCCAGTTGGAAATCGGAAAGTCATTGCGACTGCAGTCAGATACCGTTAGTTGAACAAATTTCAGTCGCTGAAAGATGGTAAAGAAATCGTCAGATTGCCAAGCCACAGAATTCCTGTCCGCTTTTCGATACATGCTGCAGGCGCGTGTGATTGAAGAGAAGTTCAGTTCCTTGTACAAGGCCGGGAAGATTGTTGGTGGTGTTTACGTTGGAAGGGGACAGGAAGCTTTCAGTGTTGCTCATGCGCTTTATCTTGATCGAAGCAAGGGCGATGTGTATGGGCCCGTTATTCGCGATCAGGCCGGGCGATTGGCCTTTGGGGAGTCAATTATCGATGGCGCGAGAACCTATTTTGGTTCGGTGCGGGGGCCTATGCGGGGCCGTGATGGCAATATTCATCGAGGCCGTCCGAAAGAGGGCTTACCCGCTATGATTTCGCATTTGGGGTCTTTATTGCCGGTGATTAACGGGATGCTCATGGCGAGGCGTTTTCGCGGCGAGACGGGTTTTGTCGGAGCTGTAAGCTCAGGAGATGGAGGCACTTCGACGGGAGCATTTCATGAAGGGCTCAATCAGGCTGCGGTGGAAAAGTTGCCTTTGGTAGTCGCAGTGGCGAACAACCAGTTTGCCTATTCAACGCCCACAGAACGCCAGTACGCCTGCGAGAACCTAGTTGATCGGGCTGCCGGCTATGGCGTGGAAGGCTATGTTTGCGATGGCACGGACCTTTCCGATTGCTTGAAAGTGTTTGAATTGGCTGTTCAACGGGCGAGGTCCGGCAAAGGACCGCAAATGGTAGTGGGTAAACTGCTCCGCCTCTCCGGGCATGGTGAGCATGATGATGCTCGTTACGTGCCTGACCAACTTCGTGCCGAAGGGGCGGGCAGGGATTGTATTGCAGTGGCTACTGAGAAGGTTTTGTCCGAGCAATTGATGAGCGAAAAAGAACTCAGCGATATGCGTGCGGAAATCCAGCAGGAGGTAGAGGCCGAAATATCGAAGGCTCAAAACGAGCCTCCTCCCAGTCCTGTAGATGAAAAATGGCGGGCCTTTTCAGGAACTTCCCTTTCTTCGGGAGAGTAACTTTACTTTCCGGCGAGTTTCTTCGCCAACGCCTGGCTTTCAGCAGAGAGTTTCGACATGTCGTAAACAAACTCGGTGCCGTCCTCTTTCTTCAGTTTCACCTGAGTCGAATCATTAGAGAGCGCAACAAAGAATGCCTGCAAAGCTTTTCCTGAGGCATTACTCCAGGATTGAATCTTCGTTTTGTCCGGAGCCATTGTCTCGGTTGTGGTTTCTGAAGCAGGTTCAGTTGTCGGCGGAGTGTCCGGAGTATCTCCCGGCTCCAGCTTTGCGCCCTCTTCCACCCACTTGCGAACCAAGGCAAGCTCGGTGCGCGTCATTGGATCGGGTGCACTTCTCGCAGCAGGTGGCGGCATAGCGTCAGAATCGGACTGAGGAAGGCTGGCTTTGATAATAGCAAGGCTGCCGGTCGGATTTCCGGGCTTAAAAACCGCGTTGTCATGGTCTCCAATTCGCTCCGCAAACTTCGCTTTGTCATCCATCTTTAATTTTCCCTTTGCTCTGGGGCCGGAATGACATTGAAAGCAGCGCTTACTTAAGATCGGGCGAATTTCCGTCTGGTAATCTACTGCCTCTACCGTTGCTGATCCGGTAAAAACAGCGGAAACAGCCAGAATAGATAAGGAGAAGTTCTTCATAAAAACTGCGGGTATTTTGGGGTTCGACGAA
>JAHDCN010000161.1:1853-4528 GCA_020629815.1 Verrucomicrobiota bacterium | reverse complement strand
AACGGAAACAAGTTCGACGGCAGTCAGCAAACGTTTCCCAAACTGCTTCGGAAAGCGGGTTATCAAACTGCGGTGGTCGGAAAGTGGCACCTAGCAACAACACCTCAGGGGTTTGACTACTTTGACGTCTTGATCGGGCAGGGGCCTTACTATAACCCTCCCATGCTGCATGGTGGCATTGAGGCGGAAGCAACGAAGAGAGAACACACCGGCTACACCACAGATATTATCCGGGATAAGACCTTAGAATGGCTGAAAGAGCAGCGCGATCCGGATAAGCCGTTCATGCTGATGTTTCAGCACAAAGCTCCTCACCGTAACTGGCAACCAGGCCCAAAGTATTTGACCTGGTTGGATGATAAGGAGATTCCGGAGCCGGCCACTCTATTTGACGACTACAGCGGTCGCGCCAGCCCTGCAATGAACCAGACAATGCAGGTGAACCGTGATCTAAGCGACAAAGATTTGAAGATTACTGCCCCAACTAACCTGACTCCCGAGCAGAAAGCGAAGTGGGACGCTGCCTACAATCCAAAGAACGAAGCCTACCTGGCGAAGCGTGATTCCATGAGCAAAGAGGAAATCGTAAAATGGAAATACCAACGTTATGTCAAAGATTACCTCCGCTGTGTGAAATCAGTCGATGATTCGATTGGTGATGTTCTCGACTATTTGAAAGAAGCCGGTTTGGAAGAAAACACTCTGGTCATCTACTCCAGCGATCAAGGTTGGTATCTGGGCGAACATGGTTGGTTCGATAAACGCTGGATGTATGAGGAGTCTCTCCGCACTCCGCTACTGGCAAAATGGCCGGGAGTGATTAAGCCTGGAAGTATTAATGGGGATATCACCTCCAATGTCGACTTTGCTCAGACCTTCCTCGATGCAGCAGGTGCAGAGCTGCCTGATGATATGCAGGGGAAAAGTCTCGTCCCATTGTTCAAAGGTAAAACGCCGGACGACTGGAGAACTTCATTCTACTACCACTACTATGAGTTTCCAGGTGCCCACAGTGTGGCCCGCCACTACGGAGTCACAAATGGGCACCACAAGCTGATTCACTATTACCAGCTGGACGAGTGGGAGCTGTTCGATCTGAAAAAGGATCCGGACGAATTGAGTTCCGTTTACGGTTCTGCGGACTACAAGGATGTAGAAGCTGATTTGCAGACTGAGCTGAAGAGGCTTCGAACTGAACTGAAGGTTCCTGCAGTGGATCCGGTTCCTCCTCCTAAGCAGAAGAAGGAACCGAAAAAGAAGGGCAAGAAGGCGGCCTAACCGCCCTCTGGTCTTTGCTATCTTTTGTAGATGTAGAATCCGTCTCGAGAACGGATGTCTTTATCAAAACCTGCGCTGTATTTCAGCGGTAGGATTTTGTTAATGCTGTCTTCAAACTTTTTCGGAATCGCGTTCTCGTAGATGACTTTCCCGGAGCTGTTTTTCAGCTGAAGAACATAGCCGTAATATTTTACTCCGTGAGTCGGAGGATCGTCGTCGTATTCGAAGTGAAAGGGCTTTCCTTGCCATTCAAAAGTTTTGCCGGGTTCCGCGCTTACTTTGAACGAATTCGTCTGCATCACTCCGTAGACTTTTGAATTGTCACAATCCTCCCCGATTACAACCAGCTTTGCGGTTGCATCAGAGAGTTGATAATGAATTTCTTCATTGGTGATCTTAACTTTGAACTGAAAAGAGCCGGTCCGGTCATCGTAGGAATCATTCTTATCGCGGCGATCTGACTTTCCGGAATAGATCTCCACCTTTAATTTCGGGATTTTGTTCTTAAGCGCTGTTGTCCGCCATTCGGAGATATGTTTCCGATCCGGTTCGGAAAGGCGGGCGATAGGAATACGAAACTCCCGCGCGCCCATTTTGAGGACGACTTCGTCCTCAGTCGCGGTGACAATCTCCGCGTTGATTTTTTTGCCGTCGGTAGAAGTAAATTCTCTCGAGTGCGACGTCATTGGCAGCAACCAAAGCGTCGTGATACAGGTGAAGTAGAAAACAAGTGATTTCCTCATGCTTAATTAGTTACGGTTCCTTTGCGGTTGTCTTTCAACATAAAAGGAAAGAATTGGTTGGCCATGGTAAAATTGTAAGCATTTTGTAAAGCCATGTTAAGCCGCTCAAAAAAGAAAAATGCCGGAGGAGGCTTTGTATCGGTCATCCTCTTCTTGGGCTTTGGTTTACCGGGATTGGGGATTTGTTTTTGGGTGGCTAAGTTGAATTGGGACGTGATTCAGCAGTCCAACTGGGAAACGACAGAGGCGATTATTACTGAAATGCCGGATGGTAAAGGCGGTCACTTTCGTCATAAAGAGGTCGCGTATACCTATGATTACAGAGGTCAGGAATACGAAGGGCAGGGGACTGGCGGCTTTCGGATTGAGACAAACGGTGTAGACCGTGAACTTTCCAAGTGGGAGAAGAAGACGCGGGACAGGATTCGGCGAGAAGATCCCGTACCCTGTTGGGTCAATCCCGCAAATCCCGCAGATAGCACGCTCATGAAGAGCAATCCTTCAGCGGTAGTCTATTTTCTTGGGATTTTCATGTTCAGCCACGGCTTGCTGGGAATTGGGGCTCTGATTTATCAAATCAGCCGGAATGCGACCTGGGTGATATTGCTGATTGGGTTTGGCTTTTGGATCAATGCTTATCTCATTCCCAGTCTA
>JAHDCN010000161.1:0-1753 GCA_020629815.1 Verrucomicrobiota bacterium | reverse complement strand
TGGCTGACGGATGCTATTCTGGGTGTTGTCTTTACCTTAATTGGAGCAACCGTCGTAATCTTAGTGCCTTCTTTGTTTGCGAAGATCATTGGTGCGATTTTCCTCGTCGTCGGCCTTTTTGCGCTGTGGGGCTTTGTCGGAAAGCGATACGGAACCTGGGAAATTCACCGAAATCGAGATTCATTTCGGATCGTGCAAAACCGGCCCGGCATGCAAAGTGAAAAAGAATTTCGCCGCTCAGATATCACTAAAATTGAGGCGACAAACTCGGTTGCTTATAACGACCACGCATTCTTCCATCTCACGACAAAGCTGGCTGATAGCGGTCAGAAGGTGGTGATCTCTCCGCTGTTTTCGAGTGAAAACACCGCAAAGCGTTTTGCAGAAATTCTGCGGGAAGACTGACCTACGTTGCGGTAAGTGCGTCGGCAACACGCATTCCATCCAGAGCAGCGCTTACTATTCCGCCGGCGTATCCAGCACCTTCACCACAGGGATAAAGTCGCGAGATTTCCGGGTGCTCCAAACTCTCATCTTGCCGCGGAATACGAACTGGGGAACTGGTCCTGGTTTCGAAACCGATCAAGTTGCAGTCTTTGGTCAGATACCCCTTCATTCGCTTTCCGAATTGTTGAAGGCCAATCTTCATTCGGGAAACAATCCATTCTGGCAACAGTAGATCCAGTCGGGCAGGCGTAATCCCCGGACGATAGCTGGTATCAAAGAGGGAAGTGGAATCCCTCCCAGCGAGAAAATCAGTCACGCGCTGGGCCGGCGCTTTCTGACCGCCGCCACCATGGTCTTTGGCCAACTTTTCCAAGTGCTTTTGGAAAGCAATCCCTTTTAGGGGACCAAATTCTTTCCATTTCTGAAGATCTTCCGGTTCAACGCCAACTACCATTCCGCTGTTGGCGAAAGGGGAATCGCGTTTTGAAAGGCTCATTCCATTAACCACGACTTCATCATTCTCGGTTGCTGCCGGAACAATAAAGCCACCCGGGCACATACAAAACGAGTGGACGCCTCGTTCGCGAACCTTGGTTGCCAAAGAATAACTCGCAGCCGGCAGGAACTCGTGACGCTTTTCGGAATCGCTGTGATACTGAATTTGATCAATCAACGGCTGAGCGTGTTCAATGCGCACACCTACCGCGAAGGCTTTCGATTCGAGGAGAATCTTTTTTCTCTGTAATAGTGTAAAAATATCTCGCGCGGAATGACCTGTCGCCAGGATCACCGCATCGGCAGGAACCTTTTCAGATTCATTCACGATGGCACCGGTTGCGATTTGATCTTCCACTACAAGATCAGTCACTTTTGCACCAAACCGAACTTCGCCTCCAGCACTGCGAATACTCTCGCGCATAGCCATGACTACTTTGGGCAAAAGGTTTGATCCGATGTGTGGATGGGCATCGACAAGGATTTGCCTCGGAGCTCCATGCGCCACCAATGTCTCGTAGACCTTTCGGACCGGGCCTCGTTTCGTTGCCCGGGTGTACAATTTTCCATCTGAAAAAGTTCCCGCACCACCTTCGCCGAAGCAGTAGTTTGAATCTTCAATGACCTCTCCTTCGATAAGAATTGGTTTAAGATCGAACCTTCTGGATGAGGCATCCTTTCCTCTTTCGAGAACGATAGGTTTCCACCCCTTTTCGATGCATTCGAGAGCAGCAAAGAGACCCGCTGGTCCAGCCCCCACGATCAACGCTGTTTTTCGGCTCTTGGAAACATTGGGGTAGCTGGGCTCAAA
>JAHDCN010000599.1 GCA_020629815.1 Verrucomicrobiota bacterium | reverse complement strand
CACTGAGCCAATCGGAATTGATCCAGCGTTTGCCTCCGGGCCATCCGGCTACATTAGGCGGCTGAAACAGGGACTGCCCGAGGCGGTCCATGGTGTGACGCGCGGCCTGTTCATCGATGGTTGCTATTTCCAACTCCCGGCTGGATTGCAGCAGCAATTGCACCGGTGATTTGATCTGGGTGAAACGAATTTCGGGCGCGAAGAAGGCTTCGCTTTTCCAAAGGGCAGCGAGCACTGGTTTTACGTTCCATTTCGAATCGCGCAAAGCTTTCGCCAAATGGTTGATTGCGGTCGGGTCGGGTTCGTTGGACAGGTAGTATCGCCAAAGTCGTTGGCACAGCAGCTTGCCGCATTCCGGTTTCTCAAAAATCCATTTAATCACTCTGCTGATGCGGCGCACCCGGTCGATATGACCTGCATGACGGGCGATTCCTTCAGCGGTTCTATTGGAAAGTGGATCATCTTTGATTCGGGTAAAACGAAGTCCGACGAACTCGGGGGCGATTCGCTTGATGTCGGTTGGATCGTAGTTGCCTTCACCGAGGGTGAACAATTCCAGTAGTTCGCGGGCAAAATTTTCGTTAGGGGAGTTGCGCCGGTTTTGGTCGATATCGAGGTAGCGAATCATCGCCGGATCGACAATTACATCTTGAATCAGGGTGGCGTAGTTGCCAAAGGCCTGGCTCCGGAACTGCTGATTCTGGCGCAGGATATACTGAGAGACGTTGACCTTACTGTAGGAACTGGTCAGCATACCGTGCCAGAACAAGACCATCTTCTCTTGCGGCGCTGCCGCCCCGTGAGCCCGCTTCAGCCATTCCATCTGCATGGAAAACAGCCGTTGCCTCTGTTGGTAAACCGGCCCACTGGGGGATGTGTTCATCAGGCTGCCACCATAAGGCTCAGGCAGTTCCAATAATTTCTCCGGTCGTAGAATTCTCCGATTGATCGGAGGCTTTTGGCCGGGCTGAATCCCTTCCAAAAGGTGTGCGATTGCTTTATCCGGTCCCAGGTGAAAGCAGCGGTCGATTTCGTCAGCGGTGCCACCGAATGAGGCGCGGCGGA
>JAHDCN010000160.1 GCA_020629815.1 Verrucomicrobiota bacterium | reverse complement strand
AAACACGGCGGCACGTTTCAGAAAGGCGAGGTCGTGGAGTTCGGTCTGGCTGATAAGGAGGCACACTTTGCCCGGCTTAAAACTGGCGAAGAGATTACCGCCGATCGATTCGTGATTGCCGGCGGCACCTGGAGTCCCGCTTTAGCCCGACAGCTTTCGTTGACTCTGCCGATGCAGGGAGGAAAGGGGTATTCTTTCACTCTGGCGCAGCCGAAACAGTTGCCGGAGCTTTGTTCCTTGCTCAAGGAGGGGCGAGTCGCAGTGACGCCAATGGGCGAGAATCTGCGCGTCGCCGGAACGATGGAGATCTGCGGCGATGACTTGTCGATCGACCGATTGCGCCTCGAAGGGATTGTCGAATCCTTCTGTCGCTTCTTTCCACAGTTTAACTCTCGCGATTTTGAAGGATTGGAGCCCTGGTCCGGATTGCGTCCCTGCTCACCGGACGGGCTTCCTTACATCGGCGAAGTTCCGGCATTTTCCAACGTAACGATCGCCAGTGGACACTCGATGCTTGGCCTCAGCCTTGGGCCGGTGACCGGTCGTATGGTCGCGGATATCGTCACTGGGCAGAAACCGGATTCGCGCTTGCGGCCCTGCCGTTTTTCGTGACCGTCCTGTTACTTATGAGCCTGCTCACTCTCGATTCTGAACTGGGACAGAAACTGCAACAATCCCGCCTGATTGCCGTGCTGGTGATCGACGAAGTGAAGCATGCCGTTCCCCTGGCAGAGGCTTTGCTTGCCGGTGGGGTGGATATGATGGAACTCACCCTGCGAACCGATGCAGCGATTCCCGCCCTGAAAGAGATTCGTGAGCACGTGCCGGAAATGACCGCTGGGATCGGAACGATTCTGACCTGCGATCAGGTCGATGATGTCGTCGAAGCAAACGCCCACTTTGGCGTGTCACCAGGCGTGAATGGTGACGTTCTGGCCTATGCGAAAGACAAGGGCCTGCCCTTCGGGCCGGGAGTGATGACGCCAACTGATATCGATATTGCCTGCGTTCAACACGGGTGTCATTTTCTGAAATTCTTTCCTGCGACATCGTCAGGTGGTCTGGCGCATTTGAAAAACATCGCGGCCCCTTATGCGCACCAGGGGCTCAAGTTCATCCCACTGGGTGGTGTGAATCTGGATAACATGGATATGTGGCTGGATTCCGACTTGGTTGGGGCAATCGGCGGAAGCTGGCTTGCACCGAGAGATCGTATTGCTGCAGAGGATTGGTCCACGATTGAAGCGAATGCGCGCGAGGCTCGGGAGAAGCTGGGGTAGTCGATTACCCTCTATTGTCATTCCGAGCGAGGCACGAGTCGAGGAATCTCTCGATACTCCTTTGATTCCGGGCGATAGAAAAAACGCCCCCGTTGATTCGAATGATCGTTGCTTGCCAAGTTTTTGAAAACCGAGAGTTCCTTCTACTCGCAAGTTCGCTCAGGATGACTTTGTGGAGTTGTCTGTTCACTCAGTAAACTCCCCAAACGGTCTCCCCGGAAATCCCTTCAAAAGAGATCCAAGTCGATCATGTAATTCCTGAGCCGCTTCAGGATGCTCCAAAAAGACATCGTTGTTCTCTTCGACATCTTTGCGCAGGTCGTAGAGCTGATTGGGCAGGAAGTAGTTTGGGTTTGCCTTCGCGGCATAGTGGCCGAGGTGGCTATTTCTCGTCAGATAGGGAGTCTTCAGCTTTTCGCCTTCGTAGCCGTTAAACATCTGACCGGCCTGCATCTTTTTCTGAACCTCGGGAGGAAAGCGCACAGCAATGTATTTCCAATCTTTTGTCTTCACACAGCGGGAATGGCCGAGCTCTCCGAAAAGGTATTCACGGATGGGTTTAGTGTCTCCGTTCAATGCCGAGGCAAAGCTGATTCCGTCGTGCTGATGTGCTTCCGGAATTTGTGCGCCACAGATTTCTGCTAAGGTGGGCAGCACATCGATGTTGGCGACGATCTCATCGTATTTCGAGCCTGCCTGAATCGTTCCCGGCCAACGCAGAAGCATCGGCACGCGCATGCCATATTCGTGAAGCGTCGCTTTGCCGTGACGAAACGAACCATGATCGGGCACAAAGACGACCATGGTATCCTTTTCCAAACCGAGGTCGTCGACTTTATCGATCAGAGCTCCAACACCGTCGTCGAGCCATAGAGCAAACGCCTTGTTGTCGGGAAAGCCCGCTTCGCGGTTTCGCTTCACGACATCCTCGCGTGGAGGCATCACATCGAAGCCTTCTTCGACAAAACCTTCACCCGTCATACGCGGATCGGCATCGAGGGAAAACCGGTTCGCCCACGGTGCCGGGCCATGATGCAGGGTGGTGGAGAAATACAGGAAGAAGGGCTTCTGTTTCTTAGTCGCTTCGTCCATGAAGTCGCAGGCTTTGCTGACGGTCCACTCCAGGTTGTGGACGTTGAGATCATCGCAGTAAAGCTCCTTGAGATTCGCAGCATAGACTCCGTCGGCAAAATCGAATCCGTATTTCTTGATCTCATCACACCAGCGCTGGTGATTGCGTTGAAGTTTGGCGTTCACTTCCGGATCGCGAGGATCGGCATCCTGTGGATAGGTTTCCAACGGGCAGTCTTCAGGGCGATGATTCTTTTCCATCCAGTCGTGACGGATGACATGCGATTTGCCCACGAATCCTGTGTGGTAGCCAGCGGATTGCAGAATGGTAGCGAGATTGGATCCGCCGGGCTCCAGTTCGCCAATATTTTCGACCTGAGTCTGATCTCCCGGAGGATGCTCTTTCACAAACTTCGGTCCCTGGCACCGTCCCGCGTAGCGTCCGGTGAGAAAGCTGTAACGCGAGGGTGAACAAACCGTCGAGGTAACATTGAAGTTGGTTAGAAAAAGCCCATCCTTTGCCAACTGATCAATGCGTGGCGTGTGCACTTTTCCGCCCATAAACCCGAGCGTGTCCCAGCTCTGATCATCGGTGATGATGAAGACCACATTAGGTTTCTTCGCGGAAGTGGAACCCGCATCTTGCTGGTTTGTCAGAGGTGCCGGAGCTTTTCTCTTTGTTACTGCCTGGAAATCCCGAACCACTTCCAGGTAGGAGGTGCCGTATTCCTCCGCGGGCTCGAGACTCGTTCCCTCCCACCATTCGTTGAAGGAGGTGATAAACACGATAGGCTGAACGCCTTTTTCCAGCGGCTGGCGCATGGCCATCGCTGCGGCCGACTCCAGTAAAAGCGCGAAATCATCGGGCGTGCCCGCCATCGGCGGATGTCCGCGAAAATCGTGATAGCGAGGAATGATCCCGGGAAAGAAGGTCACCTCTTTTGCCCAGGTTCGAAAAATGGGAAACGCCTCGCGCGATTGAAACGTGAGCGCCGTGTCGCCCTCGATGATCTTCTTCGGTTCGAACATGTTGTAGGCGCTGTAGGAATCAAAAATGCCTACGCCGTTGCGTGCTGTTTCCGGCTTTTCCTGATCCCAGAAAAAGGCTTCGTCACCAATGGAATACAGCTCCACACCGATTTCCTTTTCGAGCTGATCCAGATGCGCCCGCTTGAAGTGTTTCAGCGTTCGGCTGACGTAAAACCCGACCACGGGTTTGTCGTTGAACTTCAAATACTGGTCGTGACCAAAGTGTTGCTTCTTCAGCATGCGAAAGTCTTCGATCATTTTCTCCATCGGGCCCGGTTGGGAAAAATCCACGACGCCGTCCTTTTTGCCGTCGGTTGCGTCGAGGATTCCCATCGTCTCGTAATAGAGCCCGTATTGGATGCGCTCCAGATTCTCTGCCTGCAGGAAACCTTTGCGCAGATGGTTGGAGGTCAGCGTGTCTTTGCCCCACCAGGAGACAAAAAAGCAGTCGATCCCATGATCTGCAGCCATGTCGATGTGCTTCTCCGCGATCTTCGGATCATCCGTGCCGTATTTCCCGAGCACGGGAGTCTCGATATACTCATGTCGCGACCAATCTCCCTCGATATACCAGGGGTAGTAGTAGGCTGCGATTAGGGGTGATTTGTCGTCTGCTTGCGCTACTAAGCTTACGAAGAAAGCAGCGATGAAAGAGAAGGGTAGCTTCATAAAAAGTATGAGGACATCATTCGGCAATTACATCGATCTCACCGAAGAACGTGTGCTGTGGCGGAATGCCTGTTGGCATCGGCGTTGGAACGACATCGAACAGCAGGTAACGGAATTTACCAAGGGACTGGCCGTCGCTGGAGAAAAGTTCACAGGCCTGCTGTGCCGGTCGGTCTGGATCTTCGGCGACCTGGAAAAAGGCGTCGGTATCAACTCGGGCAATTCGAGTCCAGCCGCGTGCCTCTTCGGCTATCGGCAGTTGCTTCGGTTTTTCTTTGCTTCCCCACACAGTGTATCGCTGAACCGCTCGGCGCCGGGTACCGACATCAACTTCACTTAGATGCCAGGAGTAGGTTCGGATCATCGCGACTGGAATCGCCTTTTGCAGATCGAGTAAAATGGCTGCGTCAGCTCCGTTTGGCGGAAATAGCGATTCTTCCGGTTGATCCTGGGTTGATTGGGCGAAGCCATCGGTCAGCAGAGAAAGCGATCCGCTTTCCCTGTGGGGTGGAATCTCCTGCCAGTCGCTACCGCTTTGAAACAGTTGGGCGTTTGCTGTTTTTCCGTCATCGGTGTGAGCCGGTGGAGTGATCGATGGAAACAGGAAGTCAGATGATTCCTCACCTTGTTCGATTCGAATCATTACCGGAACAGAGCCGGATTCGATGCCGATGCCGCTGCCTTTGCGGATTCGTTGTCGACCAAAGCCTTTTACTGCTACATCAACTTCGCCGGAGGAAACATGCATTTGGCTCGATCCGTCCCGGCGCACGGTGGTCAGGAATTCGGTTCCCTGGTCGATGAATTGACCGTAGGGAGTCAAAATCGTAAAGCCATGCGAGGCATCGGTATCTGCCCTTGAAACAGCGTTACCGTAGTGAAGAAATGCGCTGTTCGCCGAAGACACTTCAAACAATACCGGAGCGTGCAACTCGGTCGTCGCGCCGGAGGAAAACGTCAGCGAGAGTTTGCCCTGGGTCAGTTCCACTCGATCTGATGCTTGAAGGTAGTCGCCCGGTTCCCATTTCGAATCCGTATCGCTCACTGCTGTGATCTTCGCAGCAGGAGCGGCGGTTTGGAAAAGTAGAAAAGCCGCTAAACCCAGAACCGCCAGAGCGGATACCATGCTGAGCAAAAGCAGTCGTCGATTGGGTTTTGCTGCAAGCCGTGGAGATTCCACTTCACTATTTTGTCCGGCGATTTCCCGCAGCAGCGTGTCCATTTTCACTGCAGAAAGATATTCCTCCCGGTGATCTGAATGATCGCGCAGCCATTCTTTCAAGCGGTCGAAATCGTCGTGGGAGATCGTGCCGTTGAGATGTTGATCGACTAAATCACGGAAATTGATTTCGCTCATGATTCCGGGAGAAAGTTGAGTTTTTCCTGCACGCACTGTTCCAGCTTGGCGCGGATGCGACGGATCTGCTTGTAAAGGCTGTTGCGGGTGCGTCCGGTTTTTTCGGCCAGTTCGGTCAGGTAGCCGTGTCGACGGTAGGGGGCGAGAACCAGCTTCCGCTGAGAATCAGCGACCCGCGAAAGGCACTCTTCGAGCACTGCTTGCTCCTGCTGAAGGTCCGGTTCTACGCTCTCGTCCTGGTGTCGCGCGAGTAAATCCAGAAGATCGGGATCAAAGACATGGGCATCGCGGGCTTTGGTCCGGCAGTATTTTTTGGCTTCGAAGCGAATGATGACCTTTCCCCACGGAAGAAACCCGTCGGGCAGATCAACCTGGTCCAGTTTGCGCCACATGATTAAGCTGGCCGATTGAATGACTTCATCGACGGCATCCCAGGTCGGAAGCATACTGCGGGCATACGCGCGGAACGCGGATTCATGCGTGGCAAAAATCGCGTCGAAGGTATCCTGATTAGGTTCGGGGTCGGTCATTCCTCACTGGCCAGACTCCCGGCGTCGTGGAAATCGGCCCGAAATTTCCCTGCTTTTCTCATCGAATCTCCGGCATAGCGCGACCGGTCTTGGCGGCATCTATTGCTTTGTGAGCCATGGGGAAACGCTTTTCGCTGTATTTTAATTCTGGACGAGCTTTGAGCAATTGGTCTCTCCATTTATGGTAAAGGGACCGCTGTTCCTTGGTCATCGTATAGTATTTTTTGATCAGCTCTTCAGAGGTAACGATTCTGCCTTCTTTATCCCGACGAATCGTATCTTTCCGACCGGGAACAAAGTTACTCGAATCGAGCGATTTTTCATCGTAGGCGAACTCGACCTCTTCTTCGGCGAATGCGATTGTTACTTTGGTGGTCTCGGGGCGATGCGCGGAAACGGTGACCAGCTTCATGCCCAGTTCGTTGGCCTCAGCATCATTGACGGTGATCACCTTTTTCGACTGACGATTGCGCAGGGTGATGAAAGTCTGGTCTCCGACTGAGGCGACGCCTTGCAGGGCAAAGGTTTCTTCGAGATTCAGGATTCGTTGAAACGGAGATTGTTTCTGCAATTCCCCGAATGCGTCGTCTGA
>JAHDCN010000159.1:4432-6535 GCA_020629815.1 Verrucomicrobiota bacterium | reverse complement strand
ACATTTTTCCAGAAAATCCCGAAAATCAGCCAAATGCTGCGCGCCCTCTGCGACGTCGGGCTCGGCTACATCCAAATCGGGCAAAGCGCCACGACCCTGTCCGGCGGGGAGGCTCAGCGGATCAAACTCGCCTCGGAACTGGCCAAAACGGCGACCGGCAAAACGCTGTATCTTCTCGATGAGCCAACGACCGGCCTTCACTTCGCCGACATCGCAACCTTGCTAGAAGTTTTCTACCGACTGCGCGACCAGGGCAACACATTGATCGTGATCGAGCATAATCTCGATGTCATCAAGTGCGCCGACTGGGTCATCGATCTCGGTCCCGGCGGCGGGGAACACGGCGGCCAGGTCGTCGCCGAAGGGCACCCGAAGGACCTGGCGAAGTCAGGCGATTCTCCGACAGGGAAATACCTGCAGCGGTATTTCACGTAGCACTCTATTCTATCAGATGCCAATCCTCGCCCTCAGCCATGACGGATGCGTTGATCTCCAGCATCTGTTTTTTCAAACGCTCCAACAATTCCGGCTTCTCCGTTGCGAGATCATTTGTCTGTCCCGGATCTTTGCTCAGGTCATATAGTTGAAAGCCGGTATAGCCGCCCTGCTTGATTGTCGGGATCCACTCTTCCTGAAACATATTGCTCTTCGACAAAGGATAATCCGGCTCGGCTACCAGGGAAAAATTGCCGTCGCGCATGGCCACGATCGGACGCGACTTTTGCAGGTGCCAGAAAAGCGGTTGATGACGGGTAAACTCCCCTTCTCCCGTCAAAATGGCGCTGAGGTCGCTGCCGTCGATATGCCGTTCTGTGGGCGCTGGAATATCCAGCAAGCCGCAAAAGGTCGGTAGCAAATCAACTAAACCAGCCGGCTGTTTCGCTACAGCAGTCTTAATCGTTCCGGGCCAGTGAAAAATTCCCGGAACTCGGATGCCGCCTTCCCAGTTCATTCCCTTGGAGCCCTTCAGGTTTCCGGTGCGTTCCTTGATGTAGCTACCGTTGTCGGAGCCGTAGAAAATGATCGTATCTTCCGGCGCACCTATGCTCTCGAGCTTCTTGAGCAGTCGACCGATCGCGCGATCGGTGTTGTCGATGGTGCCCGAGTAAATCGCCGTCTTATTTTTTCGCTCCCCGTATTCCTCGACGATTTCATCAGGGGCTGCGATGGGCGCATGCGGCTCGTGAAACCAGACATTGAGAAAGAAAGGTTTGGAATTGTCCCATTCCTCATCCAACCAGCTAATCGCTTCGTCGACCACCACCTGACAGGCATAGTCATCAGTCGGCCCCACCGCTTCCCCGTTGCGGATGAAATTATCCGGGTTCTTGTGGCTGGGCGACGCGTTATTCCAGGTTGCGAACCAGTAATCGAAGCCATGTTTGTCCGGTGTCGGCTTGTTCGGATAGTTTGGGCTGGGTAATCCCAAATGCCATTTGCCCACATGCGCAGTGGCATACCCGGCTTTCTTCAAAACCTCCGCCAGAGTTGTCTCCCGCTCCAGCAAATGCGAATGCTGATTGCTATCGGAAATCCAGCTGTAGACACCGGTGCGAATGTGATGGCGACCGGTCATCAATACGGCGCGTGAAGGTGAACAGACAGCACAGCCCGAATAGAAATCACTGAAGCGCGTTCCACCTGCGGCCAGCTTATCAATGTTCGGCGTCTTCACCGGCCCTCCATAACAACCGACATCCTTGTAGCCGAGATCATCGACCAGGAATACCACTACATTGGGGCGCTCCGCCTGCACCGCGAAAACAAAGAAAAACGATAAGACGGAGATGATTGAAGACAGAGAAGCTCTCATTCGTTGAATAAACACCGATCATTCATATCGATGGCAACTCACTTCGTCAAGATTGGGCAAAATGCCTGCCGCTGCGATCTGACCTAACCCTGTTGCCTCACTGACCTAACCCTGTTAGGTCCACGACCATACCCTGTTGGCTCGGCTTTTCAGGGGAAATACACCCACCAGGAATCGAACCTGGACTTTCGGCTCCGGAAACCGACGTAATATCCATTTTACTATGGGTGCGTTTCAGGGCGGTTAAAGTGTTCCTTTACACCGCGATGTGCAAGCAATATCGTCCCGAC
>JAHDCN010000159.1:0-4332 GCA_020629815.1 Verrucomicrobiota bacterium | reverse complement strand
CATCTCGGTTTCCAAATCGCACAGCTTTTGCTCACCCATGAGGATTTGCAGGATGAAGGCCGACTGAAAAATGTCCTCGGCACGCTGAATTCGCTGCTCACTTTTCCCACCGTGATTCCGATCATTAACGAAAACGACTCGGTTGCGGTCTATGAGCTGAAGGTCGGCGACAACGACAAACTGTCTTCGATTGTCGCTCAGCATATTGGAGCGGATTTGTTTATCCTGCTCACCACGGTTCCCGGATTACGCGGACCCGATGCTCAGTCAGAGGACGACATTATTGAACAGGTCGAAAACGTCGACTCAGTCCTCGATTTTGCTTCAGACGAAAAAGGCACTCATTCCATGGGCGGCATGAAGTCGAAGCTGGAGGCGGTGAAGAACGCCGTCGACTCCGGGATTGAAACCATTATCGCCGCCGGAGCCAATCCGGAGCAACTGCAAGACTTGGTCGATGGTAAGGGAATCGGCACCCGGTTCCTGCCAAAGAAATAACCTCGCTCTGTAATTTTCTACCGATGACATCTGAAGAAATCCAAACCGAAGTGCTGCAAATGGGCAAACAGGCGCGCGCCGCTGCTCATGCCTTGACCAAGCTTTCTACCGAAAAGAAAAACGAAATCCTGCTGGCTATGGCTGATGCCGTTTTGTCCCGGGAAGCGGAAATTTTGGAGGCCAACGAAAAGGACCTCGCGGCTGCCGACGAGATGGGCCTGACCGAAGCATCCAAGGATCGACTTCGCCTGACCCCGGAGCGCATCGCCGATATCGCGAATGGTATTCGTGAAGTCGCCGAACTCTCCGACCCGACTGGAGAAATCATCCGGGAATGGACACGCCCCAACGGTCTGCGAATTCAGAAGAAGCGCACTCCGATTGGTGTGATCGGAATCATTTACGAAAGCCGGCCCAACGTGACTTCGGATGCGGCCGTGCTGTGTTTCAAAACCGGAAATGCGACGATCCTGCGTGGCGGCAAAGAAGCGATTCACTCAAACCGCGCGCTGGCTGCGGCTTTGCAGGAGGGCGGCGCACCTGCCGGCCTGCCGGATCACAGCGTGCAATTGATCCCGTTTACCGATCGCGAAAGCGTGCGCCACATGGCCGAGATGGATCAGTATCTCGACCTGATCATTCCGCGCGGCGGAGCTGGTCTGATCGAAGCCGTCGTTTCGATGGCGCGTATGCCCGTGATTAAACACTACGACGGAATCTGCCACACCTATGTCGATAAGGAAGCCGACTTCGATATGGCTGAGGCGATCATCGTCAATGCCAAGACCCAAAAGCCTTCCGTTTGTAACGCTCTGGAAACCCTGCTGATCCACAGGGACGCTGCGGCAGAGTTCGCGCCGCTGATCGCGCAAAACCTGTCGGCAAAGAATGTCGAGCTGCGTGGCGATGATGAGTTTCAGAAGCTGGCTGGAGTCGATGGCGTCGTGGCTGCCTCCGAGGAGGACTGGACTACGGAGTATCTCGATTACATTCTTGCTGTGAAGGTGGTGGATGATCTCGACGCAGCGATTGCTCACATCAATCACTACGGATCGCACCACAGCGATTGTATTGTCACTGGCGACGAAGCGGCTGCAGAGAGATTCCAACTCGAAGTCGATTCGGCGACGGTGTTCTGGAACGCCTCCACCCGCTTCAGTGACGGTGGTGAATTCGGCTTCGGCGCCGAGATCGGTATCAGCACCGACAAGCTTCACGCTCGGGGGCCAATGGCTCTGGAAGAATTGACCAGCTACAAGTATCTGCTGTTCGGGACCGGGCAGACGCGGTAGAAAAACTACGGTTTGTTCTTCTGCAGAATCCGCTGAATCAAGCCACCTTGAGGTTTGGCGGGTTCCTCTTCAATCTGGATCGGCTCGGCGCGCAGTTGCGGCTTTTCCCCGGAACGATAGAAGGTTTTTGGCTGGCTTTTGGTGCGTTTGAAAATCGACTCGTTTCCGGACTCTCTTTCTCCGGAACTGGCTGCTCTCACGCTTTCGCCATTTTCACCGGCTTTGGCAGCATTCTCTATACCTTCCTGCTCGCGGGCACGGTTCACTGAGCCACGAAGCAAAGGGTGCTCCTGAAGTCCACGGGCCAGCAATTCATATTCAGCGAGGGCCTCTTGCATGATTTTGGCAGCCTCACCAAAGCCCCCCACCGCCTCATTCCACTGAGAAATCACTTCGGGAAACTGCTCGGATGTGCGATCAAAATTGGCCAGCGCATCCCGCATCGATGACGAGGCGATATCGATATTTCCCACGGCACGATCGATCTCATTGGCAGTCCCTGCATCTCGCAGCAGTAAACCGGCGGCCCCTTCCCCGCGCTCCACTCCTTCTACAATCGTGTCCACTTTTGCCAGCGAGGAATTCAGTTCACCGGAAGCTTTCTTGAAGTTGGAAATCGATTCACGGAAATCAGACTCAGTCGTTTTATCCTTCAGCATTGCACCAATGGCCCCTTCCCCGGAGTTCATGGTCGCGATCATTGCATCAAGCCCGGTAAGGCTGTCGCGCAGTTTGGTGACGCTCTGCTGAAAGTTGCTTTCTTCTCCAGAGAGGTTCTTGGCGAGAATCCCGATCTCGTTCGAAGCAAACTGAATTTTCTCCAGTGCCGGTATCAGAGAATCCCGAATCTCTTTCACAATCGCAGTGAGTTCGTTCTGCACGTCTTTCATCTCGCGAAACGGCAATTGTCTCTGCTCGGCATTTTCCGGCCAGGTTCCACCGGCACGGGTCAGCTCAAAGTAGGACGAGCCAAAGCCAGCGAGATCTTTCTTCAATACCGCCTCGGAATCCTTGCCGACGAAAACTGCCAACCCGCCTCTGACCTGAAGCACAGCGACCAGCTCGATCTCATCTGCCGGTATT
Source organism: Verrucomicrobiota bacterium (assembly GCA_020629815.1). Taxonomy (GTDB): domain Bacteria; phylum Verrucomicrobiota; class Verrucomicrobiia; order Verrucomicrobiales; family DEV007; genus Arctic95D-9. Next base: position 1,459 of record JAHDCN010000159.1, on the reverse strand, counting down.
TGGGTAAAGTCGCTTAGCTTGGCTCTGCTCCCTTTGCGGCGCATCTCGATACCTTGGACCGTGCCTACTTTGGACCCCAGGATATGGACTTCGGATCCGCGCGCGATTCCCTGAGTTCCATCCGGAGGAAGAACCACTTCAAACTCCGTTTTCGGCTGAAACCAGCCTTTCACCTGCCCCTGAACCACAATCCCGGCAATCAACAGGACGATGCCCAGAAGCACAAAGGCTCCGGCAATCTCCCGTGCACGGCGGAACTTGAATGGTTTTTCCATCTATGGTGTTTCGTGGCTGAAACCTAAACGAACCGTAACCAATCAACCCCGCTTATGAGGCCACGTTTTTTACAACAGGCAGGCGGGAAGATTGGTGAATTCCTGTGTAGGATTCAGCCGCTCAACCTCTGATGAGGAAAGCGCTACGTCAATCCAAACCACAGCGGTTTTTTCCTCCTCCCGGGCCCGGTTTACCCGATTCAAAAAGCGGTTGGAATCATCCGACGACATCCCATAAATCGGACGTTCGAGAATCAACAGCCGAAGCGGATCAGGGAGAAATGCCCGAATCCATTGGGACTTCATGGAATCAATTCGCCCCACGGCAGCAGGCCGGACCCCGGGAATTTCGCTCATGCCAAAATCATCCAGGAGAGAATCGATTCGCTTCTGTAGCCCTGTTTCGGATCGAGCCGGGTTCATCGATTGGGCAAGCCTGACGTTTTCATCAATGTCCAGATTCTCAAGCCAGGGAGCCTCGTATTTATTGCTTCCCGTAAAGACGCAGCCTACCTTCAGCCGTTGAGCCTCCTGTTGCTTCGCTGACATCTCCTCCCACAACTCTCCGCAAAAGCGAATGCCTCCGCAGCAGGGCGCATCCATCCCCACGAACAAATCCCAGACATCGGGTATGCGCAGGCCCCGGTCACAATTGAACAGCAGCAGATCACCTTCCCCCAATTCCAGAGAAAACACTTCCGAACCGTCGTTCGTCGAGACCTCTTCCAATTCCAAAACTACGTTGTCGGCCGATTGCTTCATTTTGGCGTCAGGGCAAAGGAAAGGATCAACAACAGGCCCCAAATAAAAACCCCGGCACTCACAGCTCTGAGCATGGCGTGACTCACCGCTTTGGGAACTTCGGTACTGGCGCCGCTCACCCTCAGTCCTTCAAAGCAGCAGATCGCCCCGGTAGTAATCCCCGGAAGGAAACTCTTTCCCAACAGCATGAGAATGTCAGCGATGGTCAACGTGCCAAAAACGCTGGTAAAAAAGCTCTCGTTTGCCTGGTCGGAGACGAACAAAAAACCAATGGCACTGGCCAACAGCGCAGCCGCACTGAACACCACACTCAATACCGTGACGGAGATGCCTACTCCGAGCATACGCGGCACTGCCAGATAGCGAAACAAATTGATCCCCTGCGATTCCAGCAGTGCCACCTGACCGGAAATCTTCATCGT
>JAHDCN010000158.1:4717-6537 GCA_020629815.1 Verrucomicrobiota bacterium | reverse complement strand
GTTTGAGCAGAAAAAGAAATAGGCTACTCGTCGAGCGGGCGTTTCAAGACAGCGACAAGGAACCGGGTCATTCCGTTGGTTTTATTGGAATCCGTGACGGTTCAGTTCTTTGTCGAGCTTTTCGGTATCTATTTCACCGCTGGAAAAGCCCGTAGCTTTAAAGCGGATCGTTTTGTATTCCCATTTTTGCATCTTCGAAGTATTGGATGGATTCAAGAAGTTGCGGCGGCTTCGTATACTTCCATCATGGCTTCGGTCATGCAATCGACGTGAAATTTTTCCTGAAATAAGCGATAAGAAGCCGCACCCATTTCCTTTCGGAGTGTGGGATCACTGACTAGCAGGTCGAGCTTTTCAAACAGAATCTCTTCATTCCGCCGAGGAATACAAAAGCCGTTTTCACCTTCGATCACGGCTTCTCCAGCACCTCCGACATCGGAAACGACGACGGGCAGACCGGCGGCCATGGCTTCCAATGTAGCGACGGGAAACCCTTCCCAATCGGAGATCAACGCAAAGATGTCGCAGTCTACCAGTTGGCGGGGGACATCATTGACGAAACCATGAAAGACGACTTTCTCTTCGGCTCCGATCTCACGCGCATAGTCTTGCATTTGCTCGAGTTCTTCGCCTCCACCAAAGATTTCGATTCTGCAGTTTTTGCTGGTTTGGGCCGCGTATCGGATTAGTGCTTCTGGCTGTTTCGGACGGGCCATTCTGCCGACAAAGGCGATCCGGCAAGGGCCTTCCGATTTCTCCAATTGTTGCAATGAATCGGTGATGTCACGACAACCGTTGTGAATGACGGAGACTTTGTGAGCCGGTAGTTTCAGCCGGTTGACGGCATATTTGCGATCAGCGTGATTCACACAGATCAAGCCGTTGCCCCAGCGGTGCAGAGATGTTTCGACAAAGATGCTGAAGATTCTCCGCAACAGGCTGCCCGAGTGGCATGGCCAGAATCCGTGAGCTGTATGGATATTTTTTACCCCGCAAGATAAAGCGGCCAAACGTCCGAGCACGCCGGCTTTGTAGGAATGGGTGGAGACGAGATCCGGATTGATTTTTCTCATCAATCTCCGCATGGCGAAGAAGCCTTTGCAGTCGGTGATAGGGGAAATCTCCCGGATCATTTCGTTCACCTGATGGAAATGAACTTCGGGAAAATCAGCTGCGTCGAGAATGGATTCGCCGGCTCCGTAGACGAGGTGAACCTCATCCCACCGATTGCAATGGGCCGAGCGGAGAAAATCAACGAGGAGACTTTGCACGCCACCGGTGGTGTCCATCCGGGTGACGATGAGCATCAGTTTCATGGCAACTTTGACGGAGCGGCAGGTCTCTTACCCGTAGTTGGCAACACCGCCTTGCTGAGGCTGATTTGCCATCGTTGGATTCGGAGTTGGTCCCTGATTGACAATGGATCCAGAGAATCTGGTGCCGGGAAGCATACCGGCAAGAACGGATTGGGTATTGTCGTTTTCCGAGCTACCCATTGCAGGGTTCTTCACGATGATGATGTTGTTGACTCGCAATTCTTTGATGAACTCCCAGTTGCCTCCGTTTTGAATCGACGGACCATCAACAATCATCAGATCGACAAGAGAGTCTGCTTCGTCGATGACATCGTAGCAAAGGTCGGCGTTTACCTTCCATGAATTTTGCGTGATTACATGGAGGGAGCTGTTTCCTGCCTGCACCGCATTGAACGCATCGCGAACCGACGCCGGTCCTGCGGGAATATCATTGTCACTGTTGATCCACCTGTCCAGGCAGGGGGATGGCTCATTGGCTTCCACCAGTAGAACTTTTTTCCCGGT
>JAHDCN010000158.1:0-4617 GCA_020629815.1 Verrucomicrobiota bacterium | reverse complement strand
GATCCGCCCAGTGCCAGCTGTGGGTTCTCGTTGGCTTTGGCAGTCTCCTCGGCAATTTGCTCCATTGCCGCAGCTTCTTCGGCCATTTTCTTCGGGTCGGAACGCTTCCAAAGGTCCGTGAGAAATTTCCGGCCCCATGCGAGGACGGGAAATCCGAATAAGCCCATACATCCCAATACAAAGGCACCGGCAAGTGATACAACGAGGGAAGGAGAGGAGGGGGTCGTCTGAGGCAAAGCTTCTTCACTGATAGTGAGACGGTCGGATGTCTCCATTTTCAGCATCAGCTTGGTGTTGGTGAGTTGTTCACCGATGCTTTCTGCTGTGGCCTGTGCTGTTTCGTAGGCGGAAGCGAGCTGCTTGTCTTTGATGTAAATAGGACCTGAATCAACGAACTGCTGCAGCTTCTCGTCGATTTTCTTCATCGATTCCTGCTGGCGGCTGAGTTCGCTGGCAGTCTCGGATTCAACTGCGGTTACGGCCTCTTCGATTTCTTCGGAAAGTTGACGCTTCAGGTAAGCGATACTGGCATTGCACTTTTCGACCTCTGGGTGATCGGAACCATAGGTAGCTTTCAACGAAGCAGCTTCCGTTTCGGATTTGAGCAGTGCTTCCTGCACAGCGGAGATACCCGGGCTTTTGGCGATCTCAGAAATCTGTAACAGCAACCGGTCCCGCTCTGTTTTTGAACTGATGAGCTTGGCTTTCTCAATGGTTTTGAGAACTGCATTCAGTTCGTCGATCTCTGTCTCGATTGCGAACAACTGCTTGCGTCGCTGATCCATCTCAGCATTTGCTTCGGCCTCGCCGAGGTCGAGAATCTTGTGCTCCTGCCGATACGCTGTCAGTGCTTTCTGTGCATCTTCGGCTTCAGCTTTAGCTTCGATAATGCTGTTTTCGAGATTCTGTAGCCGATATTTCAGGGTCTTTTTGACCGTCTGATCAATGTGATAATCGATCAGTTTCTCCGTGGTGAAATTGGCCAGTTCACTAACCAGCATGCCGTCAAAGTGAGAGAAGGTAAACCGGATCAGTTTGGTATCGGGTACAATCGATACCTCGATGTGCTTCTTCATCGCGATGCCAAAAGTGCGCTCGGGCGGTGGAGGTCCACCAGTTCCCTTGGTCTTCGGCTCCTTTTTCGGCAGCATAGCCAAGAGCTTGTCTTTGAGCGTTGGCTTTTTCGGGGGAGCATAAAAATTCTCCAGTATGTCCGGGCGTTCTTCCTTCAGCTTCGGATACAGGTCCGCCAGGAACTTGTGGGATGTTGCCAAAACCTGGAAGCTTTTCATTTCGGCTTCCATGCCCATTTCGGAGACGTAGGACCCAGTGCCATCGATTCCCTCGATGTGCTCGGCGCGCCCGGCTTTCATCTTGATCAGGGTTTCCGCAGAATACACTGGCTCACGGAACTGCAGCTTAGAGAAAGCGAAAGCCGCCAGAAGTCCGCCCAGTATAAGGCCTCCCCAAATGTAGCGGCGGTAAATCGCTACAATCTCCTCGACGCTGATTAGTACATTCTGCGGACCAGCCTGCTGTTGGTTCAATACCGCTTGAGGAATCTCAATCTGAGGTTGCTGCGGCTGAGCCCCCGGTTGGTTCTGCGGGACTACTGCCGGAACCATCGGATAGTTGGAGGGTGGTTGATCTTGGCTCATGGGACGCGAGAGAAGGACGACATCACTACAGAAACATTCCGAAAAGCGGCGCCACCTTTCGAAGAATTTCTATAATTTAGATGTTTTCTAAAATAATATGCGACAAGAAACGAATTTTTCACCCGTTTTGTTGAGAAACCTTGATTTTATGAAAATGACAAAAACCCTGTCATCTCCATGAGACAACAGGGCTTTCGAAAGGTTCAAGATTTGTGAGCCAACACCGTTAGTCACGGGCAGGAACGGCTTCGAGGTATTTCTTTCGCAGTTCTTCTACCAAAGCGTTTTGCTTCTTCAGATCCTGCTCCTGACGTTTCCTTTCTGCTTCTGCATCTGCCAGGGCTTTGGCCGCCTGTTGTTCGGCAGTAGTACGTTGCGCAATCACAGCTGGCGTTTTGGCAGCAACTTCGCTGGCTTTGTCTACCGTGTCCTTGGTCTTGTCAGCTTCGGTGTAGCTGTTTTTCAGGAAATTCTGGAGATCGGCGAGGCGCTTTTGAAGCGAGCTCAACTCATTCTTCACTTCTTCCGGTTTCTTTTCTGCTAATGTGATCGCAGCGACTTCTTCGAGCTTTACCTCTTCTTTCTTCAGTTCATCCTCTTCGGTGACCAATGAAAGGAGTGGGTTTACTGCCACTGCTGTCTCCGTCACCTCTGCCTCTTTCGCTGTATCGGGCTGAATTGCCTCCTCTTTCACTCGGGCGATCGCACGATTAGAAACGAGTTGGAGAGCTTGTTCCAACACGCTGGTTGTGGTAGTGGCAAGTTTCTGAGTACCTTCGGCCACGGTTTTCTTCGCCGTAGCCAGTGTGGTTTCGGCTTCTACACGGGCCTTGGTAGCATTCACCTTGCCTTCTTTCTTCTCGGTCTCATCGACAAGCATGTCATCCAGCTCAACAGCCATGTCATCCATCTCCTCTTCCTCTTCATGAGCTTCAAGGTTGATGGCAGCGGCTTTCCATTTTTTGACCAGGAATTCGCTGGTTTTCAGATCATTTTTGGCCACTTCAAAAGATTGCTTGGCCGCTGTTTCTTTTTGCTGAACAGCTGCAACCGCTTTGGCCGCAGCGTCTTTTTGAGGTGTGGCAGCAGCTACGGCAGCTTCGGCTTTCTTATGCAAATCTGCCGAGACTTTCAGTGCATTGCTGGTATCGGTCATCGCCTTGTTCTTGGCCGCAAGATCATCGGTATACTTCTTCGCATCAGCTTGAGCAGCCGTGAGTTGAGTGGTGGCGGTATTCATACGGCCCTGCGTTGCCGCCAGATTCTTATTGGCTGAATCAAGCTTGGCCTTGTGGGCATTCAGATCATTGGTCGCATTGGTGTGGGCGGTGGTCTTGAGTTTCAGATCAGCCTGTGCTTTGGCGATTCGTGCCTTGCCAGCTGCTTCTGCATCGCGCAGTGGTTTGATCTTGGCATCGTGCGCGGCCAGGACGGCGTTTTTGGCTGCCTGATCTTTCTTCGCCACATCCGTGTCGCCGGCTGCTTTCTTCACGGCGGCATCGAGGCGTTGGACATTGGCCAATGTTCCCTTTGCAGCGTTGTCGCTATTTACAAAAGTTTGGTTGGCAGCGTTGAAAGCATTCTGTGCATTCTGTTGAGCCTGGTTCGCGGCCTGCTGAGCCTGAACCAGCTGCGGTGCCGGAGTCTGGCCATTCTGTGACGCGGCCACTACCGCAGCATCCGCCTTTTGCTTAGCGGCATTGGCAGCATTCAACGTATTCTGCGCCTGGTCGCGGGCGGTCTTGTGTTGATTGAGTGCATTGGTCGCATTGGTATGAGCGGTGCGGGCAGTTGCTAACTGACCGTTCAAGCCATTCTGGGTATTTGCCTTGTTGGTGACATTGATATCAGCTGCTTTTTTCGCCTGATCCATTGGAGTTCTCGCAGCCAAAAGGTCATTTAATGCCTTTTGCTGATTGGCATCGAGAGCAGGCTTCGCAGCTTCCGCTTTTGCGGCATTCAAAGCGTTGAGCGCATTGGCCAGAATAGGTTCACGCTTCTTGTATTCTGCGGTCCACTTGGTCACTTCAGCCTGGTGAGCAGCCAATGTTTGTTTTTCGCCATTGAGAGCATCGGAGCGCTGTTTCACTACGCCATTCTTTTGATTCACCATATTCTGCACCTGATTGCGCTGGTCGGTAAACGTTTTCAGCTGAGCCTGTAGTTGGCCTAGCTTGGCTTTGTTGGTGTCGCGCACCTTGGTCTGTTCCACCAGAGTTTTGTTAACGGTATCGAGCTTGGTTTTGGCTGCGGCCAATTCGCCGGAAACAGCTTTCACCCCTTGTTCCAGTTTCGGAATCTCAGCGGTCAGATCGCCGATTCGCTTATTGGAGTAGGCGAGTTGTTGCTCGATAGTAGGTGGATTCGGCTCGATGAGAGCGATTTCCTTGCCATCGGTGGCGTTCCAAACCTTGATTTTCCCGGTCCAGTCACCGGTAAAAACGCGCTTGCTGTCCTGAGAAAACGCAACACTCATCACGATGTCATCCGAAGCCGGAATCGTCTTGATTGCGGTGCCGTCGGCTTTCCAGAGTTTCAGGTTTTTGTCGCGACCAACCGAGGCGAGGGTACCGTCTGGTGCAAAAGCAACGGCCAACGTCCCACCACTGTGAGCCGCCCATTTCTTCACCTGCTTGCCTTCGTTCATTTCCCAGAGGATCACTTGGCCATCCTCGGAGCCGGAAGCGAGCACGTTGCCGTCCGGACGCCAATCGATTGAGGTGACGCCTTTGGTGTGGCCCTTCAGAGTGTAAAACTCATAACCGGTAGCAGCTTCCCACACATAGAGACCGCCATTTCGTCCGCCGGTGGCGAAAATGACGCCGTCCGGTGAGTAGGCAGCGGTAAGCATCCAGTCAGGGTGCTTCTTGATGCTGTTGATTTGCTCCCCTGCGACAGTGTCCCAAATTTTGATCGTCCGGCCGGGACCGCCCATAATCACATTTTTCAAATCCGGGGA
>JAHDCN010000157.1 GCA_020629815.1 Verrucomicrobiota bacterium | reverse complement strand
GAGTTGTATACGATGACAAAAGAGAGTGGAAAAGAAATCCCTCACCTTGAGTCGGTCTTGCGGAAATCAGTAGGTCATCTTGTCGATGGCCAAACGAAGGTTGGTGGTTGGTCTTACTTTGGTGGTCAGGGGCCAAACCCGAACGGTAAAGATGACGGCTCCGTTGCGATGTGGATTTTCCAGGCGCTGAAAGCGGCTCATAACACTGGCATCAAGATTTCCGGTTTGGAGAAAACACTGGATCGTGCGACTGAGAACTACATCCCTGCCAACCAGGACAACGACGGTGCGTTCAAGTATCACGTCGATCACGCACAGGGGAAACCTTCCCTGACTGGAGCGCACTTGCTTGCTTTGCAGCTCTGGGGACAAAAAGGAAGTGCGGTATACAACAAAGGTTTGGATTATCTGGACAAGAAATATGCCAATCCGACTCCGGGTAACAATTACTACGCTCCTTACTACAACACTCAGGTCTACTTCATGCATGAGGGAGAGAAGTGGGAGAACTACAATAAGAAGTTTCAGCCGAAGTTGCTGGACGCACAGAATTCTGATGGCTCCTGGTTGAAAGACGGTATGGGTGGTCACGGTGGCGAAGACGCGCAGACCATGAACACCGCTTGGGCGATCTTGATGCTCGAAGTTTACTACCGTTACCTGCCGACTACTGACAAGGTTCAGGATCTGAAGGCACGGTAAGTTTTGTTTTCATTTAGATTTCACGAAAAGCGTCTCCGAAAGGGGGCGCTTTTTTGTTTTCGCTGACTTGTATTTTGCCGGGAAGTGGAGCAAGGAAAACAAATGACTCCGAAGATTGTTTTCCTGGATCGCGATACTACCGACGCCAACGACGTGGACCTTGGGGGTTTAGAGAGCCAGGGTGAGGTCATCTATCATGGCATAACTGGTCCCGGAGATACGGCTCAGAGGATTACCGATGCGCAGATTGTCATCACGAACAAAGTGGTGATTGGCCCGGAGGAAATGGATTCCGCCGCTAATTTGGAGTTGATTCAGATCGCGGCTACTGGAGTCAACAATGTCGATTTGGATGCTGCGAAGCAGCGTGGTATCAAAGTCTGCAATGTGAATGGCTATAGCACCCCCGGGGTTGCCCAGCATGTTTTCGCCAGTCTACTGAATCTGGTATCGAATGTTCATCGATTTGCAGCCGAGCCCGAGGCCTGGCCAAAGTCGCCGATTTTCACCAGACTGGATTTCCCGATCACAGAGTTGGCAGGTAAAACCATGGGGATTGTCGGCTTGGGATCGATTGGTTCGGAGGTGGCAAAAATCGCTGAAGCGTTTGGCATGAAAGTGGTTGCTTATGCGCGCGAGGGAGCGGTCGCCTCGGGAGAAATCGAGAGGCTGGAACATGAAGCCTTTTTTCGCACAGCGGATGTGATCTCTTTGCACTGTCCGTTGACCGATCAGAATGAAGAGTTCATCAATGCGGAAACTCTCGGGCTAATGAAGCCATCCTCGATTCTGATCAATACCGGAAGGGGACCGCTAGTGAATGAAGCCGACTTAGCTGAGGCGATACGTAGTGGAGCAATTGCCGGCGCAGCGCTGGACGTTGTATCTGTTGAGCCACCTCCGGCGGATAACCCTCTCATTCTTGCTGCAGAGGAATGTCCGCAGCTGTTTATCACGCCCCATACCGCGTGGAGCTCTCTGGAATCACGCCAGCGCCTGGTCGATGGAATGGTTGAGAATCTTTCGGTTTTCCTACAAGGAGGAACTCCGGCGAATCTTGTAGTTTAATCCGGTCGGTAGCGTTTGCGGTATTTCAACGGAGTCAGCCCCATAATCTTTCGGAACTGACGGGTGAACGCTGCCTGATCGTAAAATCCCCAGTCGGTGGCGATGTCTGAGATGGCCCGTCGGGTCCTCCGCAAATCATCGCAAGAGGCCCGGATGCGCATTTTCATGATGAATTGCTGCGGCGGTGTCTTCAGGTGAAGCTTAAATTTTCTCTCAAACTGGCGAGTTGATAGACCCGACATTTTGGCCAGATCGGGTATCGCGATATCCCGGTTAAAGTTGGCGCCGATGAAATCCAGAGCAGGTGAGATATCCATATCAGCAGGTAAAAGCTCCCGCTGCTTGTCGTAGTCCTGGATGGTCCCCATCACACCGATCACATCCCCTTCGCGGGACCGGACCGGCATCTTGTTGGTGAGAAACCAACCGGGAATGCCCTGCCGATCGATGAAAACTTCAACAATTTCCAGCATGGGTTCGCCGCTCTCGATTACTTTAAGATCATCCTCGCGGAATTTTTCCGCCAGACTGTGAGGGAGGAGCTCAAAGTCAGTCACTCCCCAAAAGTCATCTGCCTGATAACTGTAGAGGTCTAGCAAAGCGCGATTGGCAGCGAGCAGCCTTCCGGAGCGGTCCTTGGCAAAAAATAAAACGCCGGGGATGTGGTCAAAGAGCAAGTGAAAGGATTGCTCCGGTCTGACTCTGGATAGAAATTCTTCGCGCAATTGGTGACCGGATTTCATTTTTTTGAAAGTTCACCGGTTCCAGTCCGTAGTAAAGAGACGACGAACCCGTAGTAGCGGGACGCAGTTATTTCACGTATCTTAAAGAACTATGAGCAACGACTACAATGTGGAGGCTAGTCTGGAGGAATATGGCTACAGCAAGAAAAAGGGAGGTGGCTTCACCATCGCGATTATTGTGCTGCTAATCTTACTGGTGATCGGAGCCGGGGGGATTGCCTTTTTCACCACCAAGAAATGGAGTGAAGAACAAGGCAAGACTCTGGCAAATGCCCAACAGCTAAAAGATCTGAGCAAACGGGTGAGCGAACTGGAGACGGAGAATGCCGATCTCTCCTCGCGTCTGGCTGATATGCAGTCAACCAATGAGCGAATCAAGAAAGAGTGGACCACTCAGGTGGCAACACTCAAGGAGCAGCATAAAGAGCAACTGCAACGCACCTATGGGCAGATGAACGAGATTCTTTATGATAGCCGGGCTACTCTTGCCTACATCGGCGACATCGAAGGCCGCCTGCGCAATAACCAGAATCTTGCCACCGAAGAGGCTGCGGCGCTTACCAACATCGCTCACGGTGTCACTTTTCTTTACGAACAATACAAGAAACCGATGGCGGAATTTCGAGAGTTGGACCGCTATTTTGCTCAGCAGCTCGCTTCCATTCCGGAGACCAGCAAAGTGAACCCGAAAGAAACAACGCCCGTGCTGAAGCGAATTTTTAAGAACAGGCAGTTCAAAGAGCAGCAGGCAACCTACAATCGGGATCAGGGCAAAATCGAAGTTCTGAAAAATGCCCAAGCTGAAGTCAAAGCTGCCTACGCGCGGGCGCAGGCGGAAATGAAAAAGCTGGACCTTCGCAAGACGGAATACCTCCGCCAGCTATACGACATCGTCGACTCCAACCAAGTCGCGGCCGAAGAGGTTCAGGCATTCTTTGATCAGTCGAAAGAGATTCTGAAGATTCATGACCGGATCATGAAGATCGAGGCACCAACTGTGCCAACGGTCAGGCCATAGCGCGGATTACTCGGCAGCAGGAGGTTTCGCTGATTCCTGACTCTGCTTGTTTTGCATGTCCTGTTCGATCTTTTTTGCCCGCAGGTTATCGAGGATTTTTTGAGCATCTTCACCGAAGGGGGACTTTGGGTCCTCTTTCACGACCTCTAGCAAACAGCTGACCATTCCTTCGAGGTTATCCAGTCGTCGGTAGGCTCCGAATTTGTTCATCAGCACGCGTTGCTTATTCGGGCCGGTCAGATTGTAGTCTCTGATGTATCCGTCGGAGACCTCCAGCATTTTGATCCATTCGGTATCGCGGGTGAATTTCGCCATGGCGTTGGCGTAGTCGACATCAGCGATCAGGGGATCGAACTGCTCCTTCAACTTTAGCGCTCCGTCAGAGTCGGCCTGGACTGCCGCTTCCATCTCTTTGCGGTAAAAACGAGCGGAAAGGTTTCCGGGAAGTTTCGGAATACCTTCCATCAGCATTTTCGCCTTTTCCGGTCCCTGCAAATTGGCTGCCTGAGCAAGAAGAGTGCGTTTTTTCGCTCCCGATGCCTGCATGCCAAGAATGAAATTTGCATATTCATTGGCAGCGATCGGTTGATATCCATTGATACCGTAGGGGCGACCAGCAGCATCGGTTAGTAGCACTGTGGGAAATCCGCTGATGCGATAACTGTCCTTCAGAAAACGCTTTTGTGAAATTTGGTCCTGCTCCTCACCTCCGGTATCCTTGTTATACTCCAGCTTCACGAGCACGAATTTCGCGGAAGCGGGATTCATGAAAGCCGGCGTAGAAAGAATATCGTTGTAGAAAACTTTGCACATCTCGATCCAGTTCGTTCCTGTGAAAACAACGAGTAGATCTTTTCCGGATTGTTCTGCTTCCGCTGCCGCCTCTGTGTAGCTGTCGTGCCATTTCGCGGCCGCATCCTGCGCAGCAGTTGGAATCGTCATCACACTGCAGGTGAGAAAAAGGGCAAGAATCGAGGAGATGTGTTTCATAGGGATACTTCCTATTGTCAGGATAAGCGAATCTGCGACAAGTGCGAATCACAAAGTCTGACCTAACAGGGTTAGGTCAGGGAGGCAACAGGGTTAGGTCATTGACCTAACAGGGTTTGGTCTCCAGATTAGTGGCGATGATTCCGTTTATCCTGATCGCAGTGTTGGTCGTGCTTGCTCTGGCATGGCCCGGGATTCGCGCTGCGAATCGGCGGCGAAGGATTGCGGCGATGGTGGAAAATCACAACTGGCCGGATCGCTATGAGAAAGTGTTGGAGGAGCACTTGCCAGTGTATCGGCAGCTGCCACCAAAACTCCAGCAACGGCTACGCGGGCTGACGCTGTTTTTTCTGGATGAAAAATATTTCGAAGCCTGCGGTGATCTCGATGAAGTGACGGAGGACATGGCGGTGATGATTTCCGCTCAGGCCTGTCTGCTTCTGTTGAATCACCACCACAGCTGCTACCCAAAGTTGCGTTCGATTCTCGTATATCCGGCAAGCTATAAAGCGACCGATCACGAAGGGGGAGAGCAGGAAAGGCTGGGTGAGTCCTGGGATTCCGGTTCCGTAGTTTTGTCCTGGGATCACACTCGCTACGGCGCTAACAATCCGAGCGATGGACACAACGTCGCGATTCATGAGTTTGCCCATCAGCTGGATCAGGCGGATGGAAATGCTGATGGTGCTCCGAATCTCAGTGTCACGGCGAATTGCTATCGGGTTTGGGCCGCTGTTTTGGGCAAGGCTTATAAGAAGCTGCTTAAGAAAGTTGAGTCTCGTCAGAAAACGGTGATCGATGAATACGGCGCCACCAATCCCGCCGAGTTTTTTGCTGTGGCCACCGAGACATTTTTTGAAAAGCCGATCCCTTTGAAAAAGCGCTACCCGGAACTGTATGAAGAACTATCAACGTTCTACGGGATCGACTGGTTTGAGCAGGACTAATGAACGCAATCTGGCCGGCATTGCTAACTCTGGTGCTCGGAATTGCGACCACACTGGTGAACAAAAAGCGTTTCCCGACAGTGGATGTGCTGACCATTGTCGCGTGCTTTCTGCCTTTGATGATTCTGTTTCCTCTGGATGCGAGTTCGAACTATTTCCTCTGGTTGCTTTTTACTCTCGTCTGTCTTTTTGGAGCAACGCTACTTTTACTAATCCTTCTAATTGCGCGAATCATGGCACGTCATTCGCCGGTGACAATTACCTTGGCAGTGGGGACCATGATTTGGTCCGGGTGGGCGGCGTACTACCTGGCGACTCTGTCCGCAGAAAGTTTTTGATTGCACCGCATCGGCGTGTGTGAGAAGAACGGCAGCATGAGTCAATTTGCAGATCGTGTTGTTGTAGTCACTGGATCAGGTCGTGGCATCGGTAAAGAAATCGCCCGCGCTTTCGTGCAGGCTGGAGCCAAGGTCGCCGTCGTCAGTCGGACAGAGTCGAGCTGCGGCGCTGCCGCCGAAGAATTGAATGCCGCAGGCCCCGGAGAAGCGAAGGCGTATGCGGTCGATATCGCCGACAACGAAGCGGTGATCGCTTTTGGTAAACAGGTCAACGAAGACCTCGGTCCGGTCAGCATTCTGGTAAACAACGCCGGGGTGACACGTGATGGGCTCGCCCTGCGCATGAGTGAGGACGACTGGGACACCGTTTTGGATACTAATTTGAAAGGCGCCTTCAATGCAGTGAAAGCATTTCAACGCAGTCTGCTGAAGCAGCCGAATTCCCGTATCATTAATATCAGCTCAGTCATCGGTCTGATGGGCAACGCGGGTCAAGCCAACTACGCTGCCAGTAAGGCTGGATTGATCGGTTTCACCAAAGCGCTGGCGAAAGAATTCTCCGGACGCAAAGTCTGCGTCAATGCCGTAGCGCCCGGTTTCATCATGACCGATATGACAGGTGAACTCACCGAAGATCAGCAGGAGATGGTGAAGAAAGATATCCCTCTCGGCTTCTTCGGCGAAACCAGCGACATCGCCAATGCCGTGATGTTTTTGGCCAGTGAAGAAGCCCGATATATCACCGGACAGGTC
>JAHDCN010000156.1 GCA_020629815.1 Verrucomicrobiota bacterium | reverse complement strand
AGATTGAACGCGAACAAATGAAAGAAGATGTGCCCGAGTTCGGCCCCGGGGACACAGTGGACGTTCACAGCCGCGTGATTGAGGGTGGTAAAGAGCGTATCCAGATTTTCAAAGGAATCGTCATAGGTCGGCAAGGTTCCGGCGTGAATGAAGCGTTTAAAGTCCGGAAGATTTCCAACGGCGAAGGTGTCGAGCGTGTTTTCCAGCTCCATTCACCGAAGCTGGCCAAGGTGGAAGTTTCCAAGCGAGGCAAAGTCCGCCGCTCGAAGCTGAACTACCTGCGCAAGCGTCTGGGTAAAGCGGCTACTACCGTGAAAGCTGCGGAGTAATCCCTGCGAACAGAAATTTGAGAAAAAGGCTCGCCGATGGCGGGCCTTTTTTTGTGTTTACCTAATCCGAACGAGGTAGACGCTGCCATCGGCTTTTCGCTCTTTTGCCTCGGGGCGATCCACATTGCCTTCAGCAACCGTGATCCAGGATTCGTTCCCAGAGATTTGGGAAATTCCTGAATTGCCGAGGGTTGCACCCCGCTCGGGCACAACAATCTTCTCAGTTCCTCGCATCACCTGCAATTTCTCGGGATCGACTTGTGCGAGGAATAGCGGTGCCCGGTGCCGGACGACATGATCGTTGTCTGCGCCTCGCCGGGTGTAGCTGAGAAACAGTCCGTCCTCTTTTACGAGCCAGTGGGCCTGGGTATTATAACTGCCCAGTTCGCTGCCGTCGTCAAAGGTCCAGGGCATTGGTTCGGAGAACTGCAGTCCATCCTCACTGACCGCAACAAACGCTTTCTGGTCGTTTCTCATAGTCAGAAAGTAATTTCCCCGGAATCGGATCACGCTGGGCTCATAGAGGCCACGCATCACCTCATGGCGAAGAATATTGCCGTGCTCGCGGTATTCGAGAGTTTCTCCATCGAAACTGCAGCGAACCATCGTGCTGGAAAATGGTGTTTTAGTGCCTTCGCCAATATAAAATGGTAACAGGCAGCTGCCGTCTTCTTCCACCAGCCACTGAGCGCAGGCGCTACGGGCAAAATTAAACTCCTTACCCTTCCGCATCTCGATCCGTTTCCAGCCAGTCCATTTGTCAGTCTTCGGATCGTATATGGCATACGCTGTCTGGTGTGAACGCGGACGATCCTGGAGCTGCTTTCCCTCCGGGCTGTAGCGGACTTGCGCGCCAATCGCAATCAGTTTGCTGCTCGGTGCATGCCAGCCGGGAGTGACGTCAGCGACGGCAATGTTGACGCCGTCGCCCTCTTCGATCCAGCCCAGTTCTTTAGGAGCTGAGGGCCGGGTCCATGTTTTACCGAGATCGTCACTGCGCATCACACTCAGGCCGGAAAAGAAGTCTGATTTTCCCAGAAGCTTTTGCAGCGTCATGATGACGGCGGGGTTGCCGTTTTCTCCCGCACCGGGAATCGCCGCCACTCTGGGATGAAACCAGAGTTCTTTGCTCTGCGGATTCTCCCGCTTCAGCAAGACCTGCCGCTCCATTTCAAAGGGCACGATTTCCTGTGCCGTCAGGATCGAGGGAATCGCTGCCAGCAACGGACCAACCAAAATTTTAGCGAAACGCGGGATCATCGATGGTGTCGATCAGGATTTCAGCAATTGCCCGCTTTTCCGCCGTAGGCAAATAGGCAAACTCACGAGATAGCTCTGTATTCGGACGCAGCGCGTCTTTGAGCTGGGAATAGACTTCTTTGCGAAACCAATCGGGAAGTCCGCGAAAAACCGGCGTGTAGATCATGTAGCTGCAGCGATACCGAAACAGCCGCTTGCGCAGGTCAAACTCGCGCAGGGAGCGGTTCTGTTTATCGGGAATAGCCGCCGCCAGAAAATCCGATTTCAGCAAAGGATCTCCCTTCGCTCCATTTCCGGGCAGCTCCGGCTCATCAGCAAACAGGATGTAGCGGACTAACTCAGTCGCCCGAGATTTGAGTTCGTCGCGGTGTTCCGGTTTCAGACGGTTGCCACCATCGGTCCAGTAAGTCCGGGCCCGGTAACTGGTCTCGATCACCCGGTTCACAAAACCCGCCTGATGCTCGATCAGCAAGTGAGCCAGAATATCGCTGCCCTCGGCGGCATAGCGCGAGATGTCGAAATTCTGCCCGATGAGATTGTCAGTGGTGGAAATTTCCCCCTGAAACAATCGCCCCAGCTTATTGCCCCAATGCTTGTTGATGCCATGCTCACCGGTGACGTGCCAGCCCCCGAAGCGCTCCTCGTAGGCAATGTGATGACCAATCTGATCCCGCCGGTAGGCATTCACGCTGCCACCATTTGGCCCGGGCAGCACACTTTTCAGGACGATTCCCGGCACATTGCCGACGCTGGGCTTGGCATGACAATTCATGCAGCGGTCCGAGCGCTCCGCTATCGGTGGGCGATTCGAAGTTGGAATATCAAAAATGTAAAAGATACCTCCCAGCTCCGGATCGAGCGAAATGACCTCCAGACGTCCACCGGGGATGTAGCCGAGGTAAATCGATTCGTTGAAATAAATGGCCCGGGGATTGCGAGGCGTGATCAGACCGGTTTGCAGACTGGTTACCGAAAACAGCATCAACTGGCTGTGCCGGGAAATGCCCAGCGCCTTCATCATTGATTTCAAATACGCCAGCTCGGAACTGTAATCGAGCTCGTGTTTGCCCTGCTTGATCTCTTCGAGAAACTTCGTGAACGGATCATTCAGCTCCTTTTCCCAGTAGAGATGCTCAGGAGCATCGAGGTCGGAGTAGTCGCGGGTAGCATCCTGCGCAGACGCGACCGTCGAGAAAAACAAAACCAGAGCAAACACCAATCTCACGCTGTAGAACTTACGCAGGACTCTTTTCGACGCAATTGGCGTCATAAGCCGGTCACAAATCACCTTCCATGACCAGTATCAGATTTTTTCCCGCTGAAATCGCTTCGTCGAGAATCTCAAAGAGATCTTCCAGCTCCTCGACATCGTCGTCCATTTCATCTGCCCAATCAGGGAAATCTTCGAGTTCGCCTCGCAGCAATTGCAGCTCCTTCTTTAAGGCCTCATGGGTTTCCGTCAGAACAAAGGCAAAGGAAGGGATCGCATCAAAACAATGAACTTTTGCGATCGCCTCATCTCTTTTTCGACAATCCAGCTTTTGAAAAATATCTGAAACCAGCGGAAAGCGATCTGCCACTTTCTCGAACGAATCCGCAACGTGCCACGGGCAGACAAAGGGATAGCCGATTGATTCGTTTTCCGGTCGGGAACTGGCAACCTCAGCAATGATCGCCCAGGTCGCAAAGCCATAGTGATAGGGATACTCCCCTTCCTGCTCTTTCCCATTGATCAATTCTTCGACCGCCTGTTGAAGCGTGATACCGGAAAAGCGATTTGCATAGGTTTGCAGAACTTCTGACTCATCCTTCAATACGCGAGCGCACAGATCCTGATCATTCGAACCAAAGCAATCGTTCAGTTGCGAAGGAGTGAGGTAGTAGGTATCCAATCGGTATTCTGACATAATTCCCAATTACT
The DNA here is from genome assembly GCA_020629815.1 of Verrucomicrobiota bacterium. GTDB lineage: Bacteria > Verrucomicrobiota > Verrucomicrobiia > Verrucomicrobiales > DEV007 > Arctic95D-9. Next base: position 3,062 of record JAHDCN010000156.1, on the reverse strand, counting down.
TCGCTTTCCCGCGACGCAGCGCCGGAACATTCCCCAGCCAGGTGCACAAAATCGCTCCAATGATCGCCGGCAGCGCGAGTCCCCAGCTGGCATCGAGGATGCCGGGTTTTCCATGGAGCCATTCCAGTGCCATCACTCCGCAGGTCGCGAGAAACGTGTAAGCGGTGAGTAATCCAAAAATCCAGCGACCTGCCGTCGATTCGTTATCAAAAGTCAGTGAGGCCGGAACCGTGAAAATGATCGCGCCCATCCCGAGCGCCAGTAATGGATCCTGTTTCCAAATGAAACCGGTCACCAGGGCCATGACTCCAATCAGAAGCCCTCCCCCGACAGCAATACCGTGCCATTTTTCCCCGGGCTTCAGCGCCAATCGAGCGGAGCGATCCAGGAAAACCAGAAAATTTCCGATTCCCGGGGCCAGCCAAATCCACATGATGAATCCGAGCCAAAGAAACACGAGGCCGCCGGCCAACAGGGGATTGATTTCTTTCAAAGTCCGACGCAGCACCTGATAAACGACATACAGACCAATGATGATCAGCCACTGTTTACCCTCCGTGAAGCGCTGCATGAAAAAGCAGTAACGCAGGTAGCCGCGATAAAACCAGGAGCGGGCCTTGAACGACTCGAGCAATCCCTCGCGGGCAGCTTCCATTTCGGGATCGAGACGAAGCGCTTCGCGAAAATGCTCTTCCGCCTTGCGGCTGTCACCCTGATGCAACGCAGTCCAGCCGGCATTGACGTGGGCGAGACTGCTATTCGGGTCGTCCGCCAGAAGCTGACTGACCGCGGCTTCGTTCTGATTACTTTTGCCCTGCAAGCGCAGAGTGTGAGTCAGAATATTCGCCGCCATCGTCGAATCGGAATTCAATGACAGCGCCCGGCGGGCCCAATCCTCAGCGTCCGACCATTTCTGCAATTCACAGTAAGCCGAAGCCTTCACTCCCGCTGCAAAGTCGTCTTCCGGGTCGAGAGCCACCGCCTGGTCCGCTTCTGTCAGCGCATCTTTGCCGCGATTCAATTCACACAAAATCAACGCACGAATTGAGCGATACATCGATACTTCCGGCTCGATACGAATCGCTTCGTCGATTGAAGAAAGTGCGTCGTTTTTTCGCCCCTCCATCTCCATCCGACAGAGGGAGAGCCGACTGTAGACAAAATCGTTTTCCGGCTCGCGGGTGAGCACTCCGATGAAACAGGCTTCCGCCTCATCGTAGCGTCCCTGATCCAGGAGCAGCATTCCATGTTGCCATTCACTCATAGCTCAAGCGGATCACTTGGAGATACCGAGATAGTCGAGAATCTCGTCGTAGAAACCACTCTGGTTTGCGTAAAGCGCATAGTTCTTGGCGCTCTCAAACCATTTGCGTGTGCTGGGCTTCACATTCTTGGCCGCCTTGACCAACTGCTTCTGCGTCACCGGAACGATCTTGCCCGACTTCATGGCCTCTGCCAGTGATGCCTCAATCGCCTGATCGAACACGGCCTTGATATCGGCTCCGGAAAAGTCCTTCGCCTTTTTCGCCAAACCGCGCGGATCGAGTCCGGTAACCGGCTTCCCATCGGACATGATTTTGACAATCTCCTCCCGGGCTGGTTCATCCGGTGGCGGGACAAAAATCAATCGATCAAAACGCCCCGGGCGAAGAAAGGCGGAATCGAGATGCCAGGGTGCGTTGGTCGCCCCAAGCACCAATACGCCTTCGTTGTCATCCAAATTACCATCGAGCTCGGCGAGGAACTGATTGATCAGTGTGCGCCCGGCGGAAGTGCGCATATCCTTCCGGTCTGCCGCCAGAGCATCGACCTCATCGAAAAATAAAACCGAGGGCGCTTTGCGGCGCGCCATTTCGAAAATCTCATGCAGCTTCTGCTCCGATTTTCCGATCCACATATCGAGAATTTGATGCAGGCCGATATTGAAAAAGCTCGCATTGATTTCCCCGGCCGTGGCGCGGCTCAGCAGGGTCTTGCCGCAACCCGGAGGACCGTAGAGCAACACGCCGCCGCCTGCCTTTTTGCCGTAGGCTTCGAACAACTCCTTGTTCTCCAGCGGATAGAGGATCTTCATCCGAATGTCCTCCTTCACCGCATCCATTCCTCCGACTCCGGAAAAATCGACTTCGCTCATTTGCTCGAATTCCAGTCCCAGATCATCGAGATCGTTTTCGCCCAAGTCATCGAATTCGTCCTCGTCTTCTGAGGAGAACGCTCCGGCAAACCCGTCACCGGAAAATTGCGGAGTCGCCTCCGATGGTTTCTCCTTCGCGGGTGCTGATTGATTACCCCCCGCTTCGCGAATTCTCTTCAGCAATTCCTCATCAGTAAGCGACGCATCCATTGCTATAGCTGCATCATAATACTGTCTGGCCTGCTGTCCGTTTCCTTCCTGCAATGCCAAACGGGACCGAAGTAACCACGCTGGTCCAAAAGTTGGGGACTCTTCGCAAACCTGTTCCACTCGCAAAACAGCTTCCGAGGTTTTCCCCTGCAAATCGATCAGCTCGGCGATCTGTGTTTTGGCAGCAGCGTTGCCCGGTTCAACAGCCAGCACGCGGTCGAGTGTTTCCCGCGCTTCAGGAAACTGGAACATCTCCACCTGAGCCTGTCCCAACATCATTAGGAGCGGAACATTATCCGGAGAAACCGCCAGGGCTTGCTTGAGTGCTTCGATATCTGCCATTGCAGAAAATCCTACTCCACCGGCGGCCAGGAAAAAGTCGAATTTTCCGGAATTTCTGATCTAATGAATCCATGACCAGGCTGGAACAATGCACACCGTTGATTGGAGTGAATGACGTGCTGGCGACTGCTGCGAAGTTTCGGGATACGTTGGGGTTCGATGTTCACGGAGAATCAGAGGAATACGCCTACCTGGCCAGGGACGGTGCAGCGATTCGTATCCAGCGTGCGCAGGGAGAAGCCGCCGATGCGGCGTGTTATATCGACGTGCCCAATCTGGATGAGTTTTTCGAAAGCCAGCAGGCACAGCTGGAGCAACTTCCCGTAGTCTGCGTCCGTCCACCTTTTGACACAGACTACTGCCAGCGGGAATTCCA
>JAHDCN010000155.1:4887-6583 GCA_020629815.1 Verrucomicrobiota bacterium | reverse complement strand
ATGCGCGAAATGCTCGGGCCAACCGGTGCGATCATGGGGGCAGGGCTCGGCAAAGACGTGGCCCTGATCACCGACGGTCGTTTCTCCGGCGGCAGTCACGGGTTTGTGATTGGTCACGTGACTCCCGAAGCGCAATCAGGAGGCCCGCTGGCTTTGATCAAGAATGGCGACAAGATATCGATCGATGCCGAGAAGCGTGAGATCACACTGAAGGTAACCAAGAAAGAACTCGCGGAGCGGAAGAAAAAGTGGAAGCAGCCCAAGCCAAAATACAAGCAGGGCGTGCTGGCCAAATATGCGAAGTTGGTGAGCTCGGCTTCGACCGGTGCAATTACGGACGGAGAATAGGCTCCCGGAGCTGTCTCGCTGCTTACCTGATTTCCCTTTTTGCAAAACGACGTCCTACGAGTATCGTTGGCGCGTTTACTTTGGGGGAAACGAGTCGAATCTCCTGCTTTTTACCGAATACAATCCATATACAATCATGGCACACGAATTACCTGAACTGGACTACGCGCACGACGCTCTTGAGCCACACTTTGATGCCCGCACCATGGAGATCCACCATGGCAAACACCACGCCGCTTATATCGCCAACCTCAACGGTGCGATCGAAGGCAACGCCGATCTGGAAGACAAAGCCGTTTGTGCATTGGTGAGCGATTTGGGCAGTGTCCCTGAGGGAATCCGCGGAGCTGTTCGCAACAACGGCGGCGGTCACCTGAACCACAGCTTTTTCTGGGGCATTCTCAGCCCGAATGGTGGCGGAGAGCCTACCGGTGCCATTGCGGATGCAATCAACAGTGCCTTCGGTTCTTTCGATAACCTGAAAGAGGAATTCAAAAAGGCGGCCATGACCCGTTTCGGATCCGGCTGGGCCTGGGTGGTGAAAAAAGAGGACGGTTCCCTCGCGGTGACCAGCACTCCGAACCAGGACAACCCGATCATGGGTGAAGCCGCAGGTTGTTGCGGATGCGCACCGGTAATTGGTCTAGATGTCTGGGAGCACGCCTACTACCTGAACTACCAAAACCTGCGTGGTGATTACGTTGACGCCTTCTGGAGCGTGATCAACTGGGATGCCGTGAACGAAAACTTCGCGCGTTAATCCTGCGAAACGACTTTGTCGAAATTTCGGGGCGACTTCCGTGAGGGAGTCGCCCTTTTTCTTTTTTCGGGTAAGGAGTCAGTGGAGGTCTCGTCCACAATTATGAAACTTCACCAATACGCAGTTGTATTTTCGACTGCCTTCTGAAACGCTACAGCCAAAACTTATGGATACTCTTACCGCCATCAATGAACGCCGCTCTGTGAAGCACTATGATGCTGATCACAATATGAGCGAAGACGAGATCAAGCAGCTTCTGACCGCAGCCATGCAGGCGCCAACTGCCTTTAATCTGCAACACTGGCGTTTCGTGACGGTGAGAGATCCGGAGATTCGCAAAGAGATTCGGGCCGTGGCGTGGGATCAGGCACAGGTTACCGACGCCAGCCTGTTGATCATCATGACGGGAGACGAACAGGCCTGGGCTAAGCACGCCGAGCGAGTCTGGGCCGGTGCGCCTCAGGAAGTTCAGGACATGTTGGTTCCCGCTATCGATGGCTACTATCGCGACAAGCCTGATGTGCAGCGCGATGAGCTGATGCGCTCCTGTGGATTGGCTGGATCGACCATCATGTTGGCGGCAAAGGC
>JAHDCN010000155.1:0-4787 GCA_020629815.1 Verrucomicrobiota bacterium | reverse complement strand
ATTTTGTACTGGATTTTCCTCCACAATTGTCTCTGTTGATTCGGTCGGAATCGACACAAAAAAGTTGTTTAGAAAGGTGGGTTTTTCATAAAATTGATAAAATCTGAATCCATTTGGATAAAGAAATAAAATGTTTCGGAAATCTGAAAAAAAAGGAGTTTTTCCTTGCTCGACCACTACATGTTGGGTTATCGTCCTCCCATGCCACCAATATGTGGTGGTATTTTGGCCCGCTGCTTAGTCTTCCTGACTAATTCCACCGCCGAAAAGCAAAGAATTTCAGGGCAATGCGCCTGGTGAAATTCTAAAAATTAGTAAAAGTATCATATTTGAGAATATACCCGAAATTTATTTAAGCTCTTGGTATACTCTTTGCTCTTTCTAAACAATCAAACCTGCTAACAACTGCCCGCCTGCCACCATGGAAAAGAAGTTCGTCATCGGAGATAGTGAATTCGTACTGGATCAATCGAAAGCGGAGGCTGCCTTCGCTGCGAAAAGCGTCATCAACGGGCGAAAGACCGAGGCGTTCAATTTGCTGCCTTTGAAATACCAATGGGCCTACGATTTGTACCGGACCATGAAGGCGAACCACTGGGAGCCGGAGGATATCCAGATGCAGAAGGATATCGAGCAGTGGCAGGGCGAGGAGCTTTCCGACAGCGAGCGCTGGATTATTCGCATGGGTATCGGTTATTTCTCGGCTGCAGAGGGAATTGTTGGCGACAACATTCAGCACGTAGTTCGCGAGCTGGTAACGGCGCCGGAGCTGAAGCTCGTCCTCGGACGTCATGCTCACGAGGAAAATATCCACGCTGACTCTCTGCTGTATATGATTTCCAGCCTAGGCATCAATCCGCATGAGTGTGAGGCGATGTTCGAGCAGATCCCTTCAATCAAGAAGAAGAACGAGTTCGTCAACCGCACTTCGCATGACCTGCGTCGCGATATCGACCTGACCGATCCGGAAAACAAAAAGCTCTTGGCTCGCAATATTTTTGTCTTTGGTCAGTGCATGGAAGGCATGCAGTTCTACGGCCTGTTTGGCATGATTCTCAGCCTGTATCGTCAGAACAAATTCCCTGGTATCGGCCAAATGTTCCGCTACACGTTGCGCGACGAATCAAATCACATCGAGGTGTTCCGTAATCTGTTCATGGACCTGATCGGTGAGAACATGGAAATCTGGACCGAAGACTTCAAACAAGAGTTGATCGATACCATGGTAGAAGCTGTGGAGCTCGAGAAGCAATTCATCAAGGATTGCCTGCCGGTGAGTTCTGTTGGCTTGAGCGCCGAAGAATTCTGCACCTACATTGACTTTATCGCTGACCGTCGTCTTGAGGGCGTTGGTCTGCCGAAGCTCAATCCAGAAGCGACAAATCCTTTCCCCTGGCTGTCCGAAACCATGGACATGCGCAAGGAAGCGAACTTTTTCGAGCAAAAAGTCACCGAATACCAGAAGTCATCTGTTCTGGCCGCGGTTGACGACGACGAGCTGTAAAATTCACTACATAGGGGGCTGAATCGAGGTGGTTTCCGTGACTTCCTCGCGCTGGTTCCCCGTCTTTTCCCCTGACACTTTCCCACGAAACACAACAACTACTACCGGGGTGGTAACGGTCTCACTAAACCGTATCTAACCCATCTTTACCGCACACAATGATAACCAGAGAATTCATCGAACAGGATATGGAACTGCAGCGCTGCGCTGCCACTCCGCAGGAAATGAAACCGCGCTTTAACTGGCGCGATGTAGCACCTGCGGGTAGCGATGTTCCGGAAGATAAAATCTTTGTTCGAATTGGTGAGAATCAGCATGGCTTTGATATTCAGGAAGTTGCCGACACGATCGGTAAAGCGGTGACGGATCTGGCGTTGTCCCGCAACCAGGAAGAGGATCGGATTTTCAATGAAAAGAATCGTCAATTGGTGACGGCTCTCTCGCGTGCGGTTTCGCAGAGTCTCGTAGCCAAGGTGGCGTCTGAGGATTCTGATGGTCCTGTCATTTTGACCGAATCAGAGCTGACTGGCCTGATTGAAAAAGTGCTGGTGAAGCAGAACGCCCACGATGTGGCGAAGAGTCTGATTATCCGCAAGAAGGCAGCGGATGCGCGTCACGAGATTGATTTGAACGAAACGGAGAAGCCGCTCTGTCGGGTGATCCGTCGCAATGGCGAAGTGGTTGCCTGGAACCCGAATAAAATCGAGGTGGCGGTTCGCAGTGCGTTCCTGTCACTGGGAATGGATTCGTCTCCGGCAGCGAAAGTTTCCAAAGCGCTTACTGATCGCCTGGGGAGAACCGGTCAGGAATACATCCGCATCGAAGACCTGCAGGACAAGGTGCAGGAGGAGCTGATGCGTCAGGGATACTTCAAAGTGGCCGAGGCCTACATTTTGTATCGCTCTCACCGCGCGCAACTTCGTGCTCAAGAGCTTCAGGAAGAGCAACCGACTCCAATCGACGACAGTGCTCAAGAGTCGATGATCGTTGTCACCCGTGCCAACGGCGACAGTGAGCTTTGGGACGGTCTCGACCTGCGCAAGCGAATCGAATTTGCTTCGACTGGTTTGGATCTGTGCATCAGCCAGGACGAAATTGAGCAGGAGCTGCGTCGGGCATTCTTCTCCGAAATGACGGAGGAAGACCTGAAGAAAACTGTGATCCTCAATGCGAAAAGCCTGATCGAGAAGGATTCCGGTTTCGCGAAATTCGCCGGACGGATTTTGCTGACTTACATTTACGAAGAGGTGCTCGACTGGGACATCGTCAAAGACGGTGTTCGCAGTCTTGGGGCGGCCCACCGCAAAGCCTTCAAGGCCAACCTGGTTCGTGGTGTCGAAATCGAGCGGATTGCACCGCGTATGCTCGAGTATGATCTCGATCAACTCGCCGATGCGATTCACCCGACCTCGGATCTCGACTTTGATTACCTCGGTATTCAGACCCTGTATGATCGCTACCTGATCATCGATAAGACGGGAGCCAAGCATCAGCGCATTGAAACACCTCAGCTGTTCTGGATGCGTGTTTCCATGGGCCTGATGGTGAACGAAGAGAATCCCGAAGAGAAAATCATCGATCTCTACCGTCTCTACTCCAGCCGTCGTTTCTGTTCTTCCACTCCGACGCTTTTCAATTCCGGAACGCTGCACAGCCAGCTTTCCTCCTGCTACCTCTACAAAGTGGACGACAGCATCGAGTCGATCATGCAGCGCGGTATCGCCGACAACGCTTACCTGTCCAAGTGGGCTGGTGGACTCGGTGGTTCCTGGACAGCTGTCCGCGGCACCGGTTCCTACATCAAGGGTACGAACGGGGAGAGCCAGGGCGTCATTCCTTTCCTGAAACTGCACAATGACCAATTGGTGGCGGTGAATCAGGGCGGCAAGCGTCGCGGTTCCGGTTGTGCCTACCTCGAGTCCTGGCACAACGATATTTACGATTTCCTTGAGCTGCGCGTGAATACCGGTGACGAACGCCGCCGTGCGCACGACATGAATACGGCGAACTGGATTCCCGACCTGTTTATGAAGCGCATGGAGGCCCGCCAGAACTGGAGCCTGTTCCGCGCCAATGAAACGCCGGACCTGCACGATCTCTACGGCAAGGCATTCGAGCAGCGCTACCTCGAATACGAGGCCATGGCCGACGAGGGTAAGATTTACTCCAAGCAGATCCCGGCGATTGAGCTGTGGAAGAAGATGCTCAAGATGATCTTCGAAACCGGTCATCCATGGATCACTTTCAAAGATCCCTGCAACCTGCGCAGTCCTCAGGACCACGCCGGTGTGATTCACAGCTCCAACCTGTGCACCGAGATTACTCTGAACACTTCTGCGGATGAAACAGCGGTTTGTAACCTCGGTTCTGTAGTTCTCGATTCACACATCGATGCCGATGGGGAACTCGATCTGAAGAAGCTGCGTGAAACCATCCAGATCGCCCTGCGCGCGCTCGACAACGTCATCGATATCAACTTTTACCCCACTGAGTCGGCCAAAAATGCCAACAGCCGTCACCGCCCCGTCGGTCTCGGTGTGATGGGTTTGCAGAATGCGCTGTTCATGCGCAACACACCGTTTGCCAGTGAAGCTGCTGTGGACTTCAACGACGAGTTCATGGAAGCCATCGCCTACTTCGCCTACGAAGCATCCAGTGACTTGGCCGACGAACGTGGCAGCTACTCGACCTTCAAAGGTTCCAAATGGGATCGCGGCCTGATGCCTGCCGACACCCTCGACCTGCTCGAAGAAGAGCGCGGTTTGAGTATCGATGTTCCGCGTGGCGGAAAAATGGATTGGGACAAGCTGCGCACCAAGATTCAGAAGCAGGGCATGCGTAACAGCAACGTCCTGGCGATCGCACCGACCGCGACCATTTCCAACATCATGGGCAGCTCGCCTTGTATTGAGCCAACCTTCCGGAACATGTTTGTGAAGGGTAACCTGTCCGGTGACTTCATCGTGCTGAACGGCTTCCTGGTAAACGACCTGAAGAAACTCGGTCTCTGGGGACCGGAGATGGTCGAGCGCCTCAACTACTTCGATGGCGAACTCGATGACATCGAGGAAATTCCGGCAGACCTGAAGGAAAAATACTCCACCGCCTTCTCAATCGACTACAAATGGTTCATCGATGCGGCCGCCCGCCGTCAGAAGTGGATCGATCAATCCCAGTCGGTGAACCTGTTCCTGGCGACTCCCGATTTGAAGACCCTGTCTCATATGTATCGCGCCGCCTGGCACGCAGGTCTCAAGACCACCTACTACTTGCGCACCCAGCA
>JAHDCN010000154.1 GCA_020629815.1 Verrucomicrobiota bacterium | reverse complement strand
CTTCCAACTTCCAACTTCCAACTTCCAACTTCCAACTTCCAACTTCCAACTTCCATCACCTCTCACCTCTCACCTCTCACCTCATGAACGCCCTGATCCTAGTCGATCTACAAAACGATTTCCTCCCCGGCGGTGCGCTTGCAGTTCCGGAAGGCGATGCGGTTATTTCAGTCGCCAACGCCCTGATGCCGGACTTCGATCTGGTCGTCGCTACCCAGGACTGGCATCCGGCCGATCACGGCAGCTTCGCGGCCAATCACCCCGGACACAGTGAGTATCAGCAAATCGATCTCAACGGTTTACCGCAAACCCTGTGGCCGGTACACTGTGTCCAAAACACGGGCGGCGCGCTGTTTGCACCCGGGCTCAACACCGCCGGTATTGACCGGGTTTTCCCGAAAGGAATGAATCCCGAGATCGACAGCTATTCCGGATTTTTTGATAACGGCAAACGCCAGTCGACCGGCATGGCAGAGTGGCTGCGGGAACAGGAAGTCGAAACACTCACCGTTCTCGGACTGGCCACCGACTACTGCGTGAAGTTTACCGTGCTCGATGCACTTGCTGAAAACTTCGCCGTAAATCTGCAGCTCGAAGGATGTCGGGGCGTTAACCTGCAGCCGGGAGATGTCGATGCCGCAGTCGAGGAAATGCGCGCCGCCGGCGCAAAAATCCTGACCTAACCCTGTTGCCTCCATGACCTAACCCTGTTAGGTCAGTAACCCAACCCTGTTGACTCCGCGACCTAACCCTGTTGAGTCGTCACGAATACAGCAAGCTGGCGAACTTTGGTTGGACCTCTTCGGTGACCGAATGGCGGGGGCCGAGCAGGAAGAAGATTTGCTTTAGCGCTTCCCGAGCTGCCCCGTCTTTCCACTCACGATTACTTTCGAAGCTTTGGAAAAATCCGTTTGCGGCTGCGGCGTAATCCAGATTCTTCAAAGCCTCGACTCCACGCGAAAACGCATCTCCCGCTTCGTCTCCAGACGCCGCGACTTTTGCAGGGCCGACAATAATGCCGGCCAGCTCACGAACATGACTCGCGGGTGAAAAGTAATCCGAACTTCCCGGAATCTGATCGACGATTGCAGCGACGGACTCAGGATCGCGCGCCAGCGCCATTTGGCTTTGCAGAAACAAGGCAAATTGATTGTCCGGCTCAGATTTCAGGACCTCTTCCAAAAGCGGCGCGGCTTCGTCGAGCTTCCCCTCCTCCATTAATTCACCAATCTTTGCAGCGGTATCACTTTGCGCAGACGGGGTGCTCTCCTCGATCCAGCGAATCAAATCAGCTTCGGACATCGCGCCCATTTTTTCGGCTACCACTTCGCCACCGACGAACAGTTTGATTGTGGGTAAACTGCGAATACCAAACCGGTCTGCGAGTTCGGGATTGGCCTCGGTATCGACTTTCACCAGAGTCCAGGCTCCGTTGGCCTCATCGGCTGCCTTTTCGGCAATCGGCGCGAACATTTTGCAAGGCCCACACCAGTCAGCCCAAAAGTCCACTACGACTGGAATCTCCTGACTCCGCTGGATCACTTCGGTTTCAAAATCGGTCACTTCATAGGCCATGGGGGAACTTGGGAATGGTGGAGGAAATTTCAACTGTTTCGGTGTAAGAAATAACATGGCTGATCTTCCCGATCTCAGTTCTCACCCCGGACACTGGCTGGGGCCGGAGGTAGCACAGGACTCGCTCTGGGGTGCTGACTATAGGGAAATCGATGTGGATACCATTCGGGATCATCTGGAAAACGGCCCGGGAGTTCTGTTTCTGCGAGGGTTCCCAATCGAGGATAGGCAAAAGGACGCAGCACGTGAACAGTTTCTGGATTGGTGTCGGGAGATCGGCACACCGGTTTCTCAGAATGAAGCCGGCGCTGAGGTTTTCGATGTCGCCGATGCGGGTTTTGGAAAAAATGATCCTCGAACTCGCGGCCCGAATACCAGCAAGAAGCTCTCGTTTCACACTGACCGCTGCGATGTGATTGCTTTTTTGTGTTGGCGCCAGGCTGTTTCGGGTGGTGAAAATGAGATTGTCAGTTCGATGGAGATTTTCACCGAGATCGGCAAGCGACGTCCCGACTTGCTGCAGGTTTTACTAGGGCTTTTTCCCTACAAGCGTCACACGGTGGACCTGGGAAATGATACTCCCCTCTGTGAGCAGCCGGTGTTTTCCTTTCGGGATGGCTACTTTGCCTGCGCGTTCTTGCGGGTGCTGATCAATCGTGCCCATAGTGATCCGGCTCTGCCAAATCTCTCCGACCAACAAATTGAGGCGCTTGATTTTCTGGAGGCTGTCGCGGCTGAGCCGGGACGAGCCTATTGCTTCCGACAGGAACCGGGCGATCTGCTTCTTTTGAATAATTGGACCACGCTGCATCGGCGCTCCGGTTTTGTAGACCACGACGATCCTGCCGAAAAGCGCTGTCTATTTCGAGTCTGGCTCTCAGTGCCCAACAGTCGTCCACTGGATCCGGCTTTCGCAGCGAACTTCGGGTCGGTAGAGGCAGGTGCGGTTCGCGGCGGAATGAAGCCCCTCACGTAATTTTTTCATAGGCACCTGAGTCATCCGGCGCTACAGATTTTCCAGAATCGTATGCAAACCACTCCTATTTCTTCCGCAGATTTGTGTTCCTCGGTCATCGCTGTGCCTCCTCTTGCGCGCGATAGCGCGGGAGTTTTCGATGCGGCAGAGAATGCCAGGATCATTCGCCACATCGAAGCAGGTGATGTGACGACGCTGCTCTATGGGGGCAACGCCAATTTTTATCATATCGCCCTCAGCGAATATGAATCGGTTCTGTCGGGATTGATTGACGGCGCGAGTGAAAACACGCTGATCGTCCCCGCGGCCGGACCTTCCTACGGAATGATGATGGATCAGGCTGAGATCCTGAAAGATTTCAATTTTCCGACGGTAATGGTTCTGCCTCAGGAAGCGCTCACCACCAATAGCGGGGTCGCAACCGGCTTGCGCCACTTTGCAGAGAAATTGGGTAAACCGATCGTGATTTACAACAAGTTCGACAATTACATCGATCCAGCCGGCGTCCAAAAGCTTGTCGATGATGGTTTGGTTTCGTGGATCAAATACGCCACCGTTCGGCCAGACCCTTTGAATGACGCCTATCTCAGCGAACTGGTCGATCGGGTGGACCCAAAATTGATCATCAGTGGAATTGGTGAACAACCGGCCATCATCCACATGCGTGATTTTGGATTGAGGGGTTACACCTCGGGATGCGTTTGTATTCGCCCGGACCTCAGCGCACAAATGCTGAAGGCCTGTCTGTCGGAGGACTGGCAAACCGCAGACGATATTCGGCGGCAATTCGGCGCGCTGGAAGACCTGCGCAATGAGATCAATCCAGTCCGGGTGCTTCACGAAGCAGTCGAGCTGGCAGGCATTGCAACGACAGGCCCGCATCTCCCGCTGCTGAGCGGAGTCGAGAGCGAAGAGCGGAACGCAATCAAGAAAGCAGCGGTCGAGTTGTTACAACTTACAGCCTGATCACGATGAACCTTCGCAACTACGCCACCATGGATCCGAACCTGCTTCTGGGTCTGATCAATACCGGTCTGCGAAATGATACGGTAGAAACTGACCTCACTGGCTTTTGCCGGAAACACGATATCGCTCAGGATATTGTCGAACAGCGGCTGGCAGAAGTTGGCTACGAATACAATTCAGAGCTCAACCAGTTCCGATTTCGGTCTCCCTCGGAATCATAAAAAAAGCGCCTTCCGCCGGAGCAGAAGACGCCTTTTGGGGGAAATTGGGGAGAGATTTGGGAGAAAGTCTTAGCCTCCGGCAAGCGCAGTCAGCTGCGTTTTGATATTGTCGATCGGGCCCTGAATCACGCCGCCCACACCGGGGATCGCGGAAACTTTTTCAACCAGACCGTCGAACTTGCCTTGGAAATCACCGACAGAACCGGTGATTTTTTCCTTAATCGGAGCAGGCAGCGAGTCGAGCTTGCCGGCGACACCGGAAAGTGCGTTGCCAGCACCTTCGAGCTGAGAGACAGCACCTTCGGCACTGGCTTTGTCAGTAATTCCGGAAAGAGCGGAAGTGATGTCACCGAAAGAACCGGTAACGGATTTAACAGCATCAAGACCGGCAGTAGCACCGCCACAGCCTACGATCGCAAGAAAAGCTCCTGTTAAGAAGAGGGATAGAAATACGTTTTTCATATAATTGGAGAAATCAGAGGGGAAAAACACCCCTCTATGATGGAGGACCATGGGCGCGCCCCGAAAGTCACAAGAAAATCCAACTTTTTTTATAGTTGAAACGCCAGAGCCACAAAAGCGATCAACGTAAGGAGCGCGACCCACCACCAAAAGTAGTCTTTCCCGGTCTTTTCATGAGGACGAAAATCCTCTTCCCCAAGATCTACGCCATCGTAAATCGGGTTGGAAAACCATTGCCCATTCTCCTTCCGGGCGCCGCAATTGTGGCAACCCATTGCATTGGGAGACAGATCGGCTCCACAATCAGGGCACTGAAATTCTGAAGCAGTTTTCTTCACAGCAAGGTCCGCTCAATTACCCACCACAAGCCGACTAGAGCAATCAATACCGACCCCGGGATCACCACCCATTTCCGGTATTTCTCCTTATCACCGGCAATCCAGGCTGTCGCCAGTAACGCAGCAGCCAGCACGAGCAAATGACCCAGCTCCACGCCCACATTAATTCCCAGCAGTCCGATCACCAGCGCAGCGGTGGAATCGAGACGCGTCGCCATGACTCCGGCAAAACCGAGGCCATGAATCAGGCCAAAGACAAAAACAATCAGCAACCGCCAGTGGGTATATTTTGCATGGAAAATATTCTCCAGCGCCACCACCACAATACTGGCGGCAATGATCGGCTCGACCACACTGCCCGGCAAATCAACGTAGCCTGCTGAGGCCAGCCAAAGAGTCAATGTATGGGCCACAGTGAATGCGGAAACCTGCAGAATGAGGGGTTTCCATTTTCGACTCAAAAGGAAAACTCCCAGCACGAAGACAATGTGATCCAAACCCAGCGGCACCACATGCAGAAATCCCCGCTTCACTTCAGAAAGAAAGAGAGCACCCTTTCCTCCCCCACCTGCTACGGGCTGTTCCTCAGTGGACTCAGTAGCAACCTTCTCGCTGTTATCTTTTGGTTCCGCCCCAACGGTCTGGACTACCGATCCGGGTTTTGGGCGGGCAAAGTCCTTTTTCAGATCAAAAGCAAAGCTGGCTTCCCCGGGAAACAGGACCACATACCGATCTTCCTGAACTCCGTTCACATAATTCAAGAACATCACATTGAGCGGACGACCCATTTTGGTGTCATCCATCTCCAGCGCTTCCAACTGATAGCTCTCCGCACTTTCCCCCATCTGCAAAGTCCACGATCCCACCAAAGCCGTTTCATCACTTGGCTCTTTCCATTCCAGATCACCCAGCTTGCGAAACTCCCACTTCCAATTCGGCTTCAATTCACCATCCGGGGCAAAAATAAACCGCAGCCTTTGCGAAAGAAAACGGGTTGCCTGCAACTCCATTTCACGAATTTCCTGCTCATCGAGATTCGGCACCTGTCCTTTCAGTAGGTGCCCTTCTGCTTCGGGGTCCTCCAACCAGGCACGGGGGTCCACTTCGACACGGATCTCCAGCTTTCCTCCGTCGGAAAAATAGGCCCTTACCGGGATGTCAGGGATCGAATGCGCCTGCAGCCCGGAAGCTACCAAAATAAATGCGGCGCAAATAATCCATAAGACCTGACGAAGTCGTATCGTTATCATTAAGAGACAGGATCAAAAAACTCTGATTTTTCAAACGATTCCCGTAACGGAATTGGGTTGCGGAAAGTCCGTTTTTTTGAAACATTCCCTACAGGAAAGAGATAACTCCTTCTTAAAACCAATATAATCAATCCACGAGACTATGAAAAAATTGATCGCTCTTGCAGTGGCAGTTGCTTTCGCAGGATCCGCCTACGCCGGATGCCCGAAGGTAGAAGTAAAAGGTAAGCTTTCTGCCTACGATGCAGAGAAAAAAGAGCTCACCATTTCTCAGAAAGACAAAGATGACCAAACCGTAACCTTGGCAGCTGACGCAAAAGTCAAAGACGCTAAAGGTGAAGAAGCCAAGATCGAAGATCTGGTTGGAAAGCGCATCAGCCTGAAGAAAGACAAGCACTCCGGAAAGAGTGATGAGATTTCTGCTATGGCGAAAAAAGAGAAGAAAGACAAGAAGGCTGCCTAAGCCCACCTTTACTTTCCTAATTTTTTTGAAAGACCCGCTGGATTTCCGGCGGGTTTTTTTGTGTCCTGAGCAAATTTTGTCCCTACTCGTGTCGATATTTTTTCTTGTTCCAAGTCCCAGAACATCAGAGCCTCGCATCATGAGACCTACTTTGTTCACCCTGCTCATTTGCCTTTTCACTTCAGCCTCCCCTGCTGCCGAAGTATTTGAACTAACAGAATGGAACTTTGATCAACGTCCCGGAGGCAAGGAAGCCGACGGTATCCTTGGCGACTTCGTCATGCGCAACGACAAAGTCGAAGTCCTGATCTCCGGCAACTCGCACCTGCGTCGGCCGAACATGGGTGGTTTCTATGGCGA
>JAHDCN010000153.1 GCA_020629815.1 Verrucomicrobiota bacterium | reverse complement strand
GTTTCCAGTGTCACACTTGAGCTGGAGGTGCTGGGGCAATATTCGGCGACCGCTCCTTTTAACTGCCCCAAATCGAAACGGATTTTTGATCAGGGTTGCGAAGCTCTGGCTCAGTATCTGAAAGACAATCCACGCGAAGGCAACAACATCACCCGCAGCTACAATGCCCTGGCTCTGCTCGCCAGTGGCGAATCGAAATACTACAGCCTGGTGCGCGAACAGGTCGAGCAGGTCGCTGATTTTACTGATCCAGAACGCCGCAGTTTGCATGCCTGGTACTACGGCCCCATCACTATCCTGCTCGCCGAATACACCATGGCCACAGGCGATAAAAAATTCCTGCCCGATCTGAAGCGGATCAGCATGGAGATTGTCGAAGGCCAGAGCCCCGTCGGTTCCTGGGGACATCGCTTCGTTGTGAAAGAAGACAACCGACTAAGCGGCTACGGCATGATGAATGCGCCCGGCCTGCCACTGACCATTGCCCTTGTCCTCGCCCGCGAAGCTGGAGTCAGCGATCCCGCCCTCGACGAAGCGATTGCCAAGAGCACGAAACTGCTGCGTTTCTACGAAGGTAAAGGCTCGATTCCCTATGGCGATCACCGCCCCTGGACTCAGACTCACGATGACAACGGCAAAAACGGAGCCGCTGCCGTGTTATTCAACCTGATGGGGGAAACCGGACCGGCCGAGTATTTCTCACGCATGAGCGTCGCCTCCCATTCCGGAGAACGTGAAGGTGGTCACACCGGTAACTTTTTCAACATGTTGTGGGCACTGCCCGCAGTCGCGCTGTCCGGCGAACAAGCCAGCGGAGCATGGATGAATGAGTTCAGTTGGTACTACGATCTGGTGCGCCGCTGGGACGGCAGATTCATTCATCAAGGGCCGGCTCAAGATAAGAAGGACAGCTACAACAACTGGGACAGCACCGGAGTTTATCTGCTCGCCTACGCTCAGCCGATGCGCCAAATTTACCTCTCTGGTAAAAAGCAGGGAGTTGTGCCTCAGGCAAATGCTGCCACTGCAGAAAGTCTGATCGCTGACGGCCGCGACTGGAGTGTTCGAGAGAAGAATGCCCCCTACCCGGACCGGGACAAAGCCACCCTGCTTGAGAATTTGAAAAGCTGGTCGCCCATCGTTCGCGAACGAGCTGCACTCGCTCTGAGCAAACTCGACCGTCCTCCGGCTCGCGAGTTGATTCCCCTGCTCGAAAGTGATGATCTTTACACCCGGATCGGCGCCTGTCAGGCTCTCGCCGCAATGAAAAATTTGGGAGCGCCCGCCGTCAGCGCTCTGCGGGAAACCTTGAAAGCGGATGATATGTGGCTGCGTATCGAGGCCGCCGAAGCGCTTGCCGCGATTGGCCGGGAAGCTATGCCTGCTGTTCCGGATTTGCTCAACCTGATGGCCGATGCTGATCCAGACAACGACCCGCGCGGTATGCAGCAGCGCTACCTGAGCTTCGCCCTTTTCGACCGGCGGAACGGACTCTTGCGTGGATCTCTTGACGGTGTAGATCGTGAGGCATTGTATGAAGCTGTGCGCATTGGTTTAGCCAACCAGGATGGTCGTGCTCGCGGAGCCTTTGGTAGCGTTTATAACAATCTCAGCTACGAAGAACTTCAGCCCCTGTTGCCGGCTATTGTCGAAGCTGTGGCGACACCCGCGCCGAGCGGCATCATGTTCGCCGATGGCATCCGCATCGCCGGACTGGAACTGCTGGCGAAGAACGATCACAAAGAAGGATTGGACCACGCCATCGATGTAATGGGTATCGGTCGATGGGGCGCCGGGAACCGTGTCGATAAGTGCCTCAAAGTCGTGGAAAGCTACGGTGCAGCCGCTGCACCGATTCTCCCGCAACTGGAAGCTGCGGTGAAACAAATCGAAGCCACCGACCGGCCGAATACCGAGCAGTTGACCGCAATTCGGGCGACGATAGATAAGATCAAGTCTGATAAAAACCCGAAGGAGCTGCGGAGTTTGTAAACTGGGAAAAGAGTTTGGCCTCCCGGTATCAAATGGGATCGAGAGATTTCTCGACTCGCAAGCTCGCTCGAAATGACAATGGAGTTGGAATGCTCAAGGTAGGGAAGCATGTCCCCACGTCTCCGCGAAAACTTTCGCCAAACGCAGGATAGGCGCTCCTGCCTGTTCCACCGAATACCCCACACCTGAAGCTATTTTCTCCTTTCTCTCTTCTCTGGATTTGCAGTCTCGTCTACCATGATCCGGGCTCTGCAAAAAATCGGCCGCGAATTTTTACGCGTATTTACGCTTTTGACGCGTAACTCCAAAGCCGGATAGTCCCAACTCCTATTCTGATCGAAAAAAACAATTTCCATGAGATTGAAAACCAGCCTCGTTGCCACAGCCATTTTTGTTGCGACAACCTCCATAGCATTGGCCGAGCCACCTGAGTGGTCCGGGAATCCTGACCACAATATTACCATCAAGACCCTGCCGGGAATGATGAGATTCGATACCCCGACTCTCGATTTGGAGCCTGGCAAAAAAGTAAAGCTGGTGATCGAGAATCCGGATGACCTGGAGCACAACTTTGTGCTGTTGGATCTCGACCCCGATGACAAAGACGGAGCGAAGTTTGCCGAGACATCCTTCAAGCTTGGTGAAAAAGGCCCGGCCATGGCATGGACGCCGGACTCGCCCCGAGTACTCGCCAAGTCGGGAATGATCGGATTGAAGCAATCAGTTGATCTGTATTTTGTCACCCCGAAGAAGCCCGGGGCCTATGCGTATGTTTGTACGATTCCCGGCCATGCTCTGCTTATGCGCGGCAAGCTCAATGTTGGGATGATGAAGAGCCCGGCAAAAGAAGTTACCTACTCCATCTACAAAGAAAAGAGCCTGAGCAAATTGCCCGATTTCTCCAAGCTAACGCCGGTCGAAACCGGAAAGGCTAAGAATGACATCCTCTCGATCGCGAAAGCGAAGAAACTGAAAGACAACTTCGCCATTGTTTGGGAAGGCAAATTTGATGTTCCGAAGACAGAGAACTATGAATTCTTCCTGGGCTCCGACGATGGCTCTCGTCTTTCGATCGATGGTGAAGTGGAGATCGACAACGACGGCATTCACCCCATGAAAGTGGTGAAGAAAAAGGTCAAACTGGAGAAAGGGGAGCATACCTTTCGAGTGACCTATTTCGAAGGTGGCGGAGGTGAAGAGTTTTCCCTCTATGCCAATTCAAAGAGCCGTGGAGAGATTTATTTTTCTGATGAAAAAACCGCCAAGGCAGCCAAGAAGAAACTGCCACCTCCGCCGATGTTGCTGAAGCCGCTGAAACCCGGCGAAGCGATCACTCACCGGACTTTCCTCGGTGGCGGCACGCAACCGCGTTCGATTGCGGTCGGCTATCCTGGCGGGATCAACCTCGCGTGGAGCGCTGACACGATGAACCTGAATCTGATCTGGCGCGGCGGTTTCGTCGATGTCGGAGGTCACTGGAATGGGCGCGGTTCCGGCTCAAAGATTGCCGGCTTTGACCAAAGTAAAGTCGTCGAAGGGATGGCGTTTCAGGTTCTCGAAAGCCTGGACGAGCCCTGGGTCAAATTTTCCACCGACAAGCTCGCCTACGAGCGCGACAAAACGCCTGAGGAACAGGTGAATGAAATTGAGATTGGCGTACCTCATGCAGACTATGATTTCAAAGGCTATCGTCTGGACAAGAATCGTTTCCCTACTTTCAGCTACGGCTTTCAAAAACTCGACATCACGGATCGTTTCGATCCTGGAGAGATTGATGGGATCGAAGCCATTCACCGGACGATTTCCATCAAAGGAACAGCCGGAGAAAATACATACTTCCTGATTGGTAACTCTGGCGCCTTTGAAGAGAAAGACGGTTGGTATAGCGGCGAAGGGATTCAAATCAAAGTCGAAGGAGCCGAGACCACAGTTCGTGAGTCGGAAGGCAAGGAGTTGATAGCCCTGATCAAAGGCGACACGGAACTGAAGGTCACCTATCGCTGGAATGAGAAAATCGGAGGCAAGGCCCAGTAAACAAAGCCAACTCTCCCTCCCAGTTTCCAACTACAAAACACTTTCGAAAAATGAGATTCGTAAAAACACTTTTCACCCTCACGCTGGCTACCGCAATCGCCCATGCAGAGGAACCCAAGCAGGAAGATTATTACACCATCACTCCGCTCTTTTATCAGGACGACACTGAAAAACCTGAAGGCTACACAGCCCCCGACGGCGCCTCCATTGAGACCGGAGGAATTGCTCTTCTACCCGATGGCAAACTCGCTGTCTCCACTCGCCGCGGTCAGGTCTGGTTGGTCGAGAATGCCTTTGACCACCCGAACAAACCGGCCAAGTGGACAGTCTATGCAGAATACCTGCACGAAGTGCTCGGGCTCGCCTATGAAGACGGCTGGCTCTATGCCGTGCAACGCCCGGAAGTTACCCGAATGAAAGACGAAGATGGTGACGGACGCGCTGACATTTTCGAGACCGTCAGTGATGACTGGGGAGTGAATCAGAACTACCACGAATACAACTTCGGCTCCCGCTTCGATAAAGATGGCAACATCTGGTGTGTGCTTTGCCTCACCGGATCATTCACTGCGAACTCTCTCTACCGGGGCTGGGTGCTGCGGGTCAACAAAGACGGCACGATGCTTCCCACTGCCTGTGGGGTGCGCTCTCCCGGCGGTATTGGTTTTAATGCGCAAGGCGATGTCTTCTATACCGACAACCAGGGCGCATGGAATGGATCGTCGTCGCTCAAGTGGGTGAAGCCCGGTTCTTTCCAGGGCAACCCGAACGGCAATATCTTTTTCAAATATACCGATGCTATTGGTGATCGCCCTGCCGACCCACCTTATGACAAAGAAAGCCGCAGCGTCGTCGAGCGGGATAATATTCCCACTTATGTGCCGCCGGCAGTTGTCTTGCCTCACGGTAAAGTCGGTCAGTCGCCCACCGGCATCGAGCCCGACATGAGTGAAGGGAAATTCGGCCCCTTCGCCGGTCAGACTTTCGTAGGTGAACAGACCTTTTCCCGCGTGTTGCGCGTTCATTTGGAAAAAGTAAACGGCATGTATCAGGGAGCAGTCTTTGAATTTCTCGAAGGCTTCCAGTCCGGCAATATCGGTCTGCTCATGACTGAGGACGGTCACATGTTCACCGGCGGATCCAACCGCGGATGGGGAGCGCGCGGCGGCAAGACCAACAACTTCGAGCGTGTCAGCTGGACAGGTAAGGTGCCTTTCGAAATTCACGAAATGCGCGCCAAGTCAAATGGCTTCGAGCTGACCTTCACCAAGCCGATCGACAAAGCCAGCGCCGTCGACGCCAGCTTCAAATGCAAAGCCTACACCTACAAATACACCAAGGGATACGGCAGTCCTGAAGTCGATCCTGTCGAGCCGAAGATCACTGTCACTTCAGTCGCCGACGACGGCAAAAGCCTGCGCATCAAGGTCGAGCCACTCACCAAAGGCCACGTCCATGAATTGCATTGCGAAGGCATCAAAACCACCGAGGGCGGCCACGGTCTCTTGCATAATAAGGCCTACTACACACTGAACGAGATTCCTGAATAGTCTTCAAACCGGCAGCCATTCATTCCCCTTTTCGCTCAAGGTAGGGAGGCGTGTCCCCACGCATCCGCGAAAACTCGCGCCAAATCGTTGCAGGACAGGCACTCCTGCCTGTGGCGTCACACAATCCACAGGCAGGAGTGCCTGTGCTACATCGCCGCCGTTCTGACTCCAGATCCAGCCTCTCCGAACTCACCGCCCACTATTGGTATTGATTTCCCCCATCCAATCAGTCGATACTGCCACATGCAATTTTGGAGATTCCTGCCCTTGCTCGCTGTTCTGGCGACGAGCGCTCACGCCCAGTCGCCCACCAAGCCAACCGCCTCCGAACAAAAGGTCATCGATTTCTATGGTGATCGGCAGCCTTTGATTCTGCGTCTGTGGCCGGAAGGCTCGAAGCGCAATCAGAGTCGCAATGGCAAAGCTGAGACTGCCGAGCTCACAAATCAGCTGCGCCTAACCAATACCGAATCGCCTTCGCTGTTGGTGTATCCCCCATCCGCCGATGTCGAGAACACCGGAGCCGCGATGATTTTTTGCCCGGGTGGCGCCTACAGTATTCTGGCGATGAGCAACCCGAAGGAATTCACCGAATGGATGAATCCTCTCGGAGTCACGGTGGCGACACTCAAATATCACGTCCCGAGAAGCAAAGACGATCCGGACCATCTCGATCCTCTCGCCGATGCCCAGCGAGCGATGCGCTTGCTGCGAGCCCACGCCGGGAAACTCAAACTTGATCCAGACAAAATCGGTATTGTCGGTTCATCGGCCGGTGGTCACCTCGCCATGAACCTTTGTGTGAATCATGATCAACCTGCCTATGATAAAATCGACGAGCACGACACTATCAGCAGTCGCCCCGCATTCGGCATGCTCTACTATCCGGCGTATTTGACCGCATCAAAGCCCCTCCTCGAAGCGGGCAAAAGCTGGCATCCAAATCGAATCACAGCCGAAAACACGCCACCCCTTTTTGTAACAATCAACGGCGACGATGGCTTTCGCACCGGCAGTTTGCGTGCCTTGATGGAATGGCAAAAAGCCAAACTTCCCGG
>JAHDCN010000152.1 GCA_020629815.1 Verrucomicrobiota bacterium | reverse complement strand
AAATCCGAATGGAAGCGTTCTTTGGTGGTAGTAACATCCTGCAGGGCTTCCGATTCGAAGAGCCCAATCCTTTCCAGGACGAAGAAGAAAGTTCCAACGGACCACTACTGACCGTAATTCCGATTTACTCAGGTGTAGCCGATCCAGGCAGCGTGATTACCATCAAAGTATTGGGAGCAGCCGGACAAAGTCTGCCGGGTGGAACCAGTACCGTAGTAGCCGATGCCGGAGGTAGTTGGCTGGCTCAGATGCCAGGTCTAATCCTGGAAGATCAGCATCACTACGTGGTGATCGAAGTGACACCACCAAGCTGGTCAGACCTTTCGGGGTCCGGAGAGACCAAAGCGAAAGCCTACTTTGCACCTGCGATCAATATGGGACATGTAGCGAAAGAAAATCTGACACCCGCAAAAGTGTTTCAGCGTGCGATTTTCGAAGCTGATGAAGAGGTTGTCGGCTTGGAATCAAGCAACTCTGGAAGCAATCAAGACTGGCGGGCTACCAGTGGTATTGCAGTGCCGGGAGTTGGTGGATTGTAGATTCTTGAAGACGAATTACAAAAAAGGGTTTATATTTTCTAAGGTTTTGAGAAAATACCTTTTTTAAAAACACGAATAAGAAACACAAACTAACTTCCCCTTATTATGGAGTAATGGGCTGCAGCGGTCTTTTCTTGCACGCCTAACGATTTAGCCAAGCCTCAGTTTTGCCGCTCTTGAGTAGAGAAAGTTTAGCTCTTTCCCACTCAATTTTATGGCTTTTTATTGAAATTTTGAAAAATTTCTTTGTTTTGAGTCTCTCACGGGCCTAAATTTGAATATTATTTGATAACTTTATAAAAATTGACTATCTTATTTGATAAGTAGTCGTCTTTTAATGAAGTATTTGGTAACGATCCTACTATTTTTCCTCGCGGTTGCAGTGTGCACTGGTCTTTCTAGATTCAGTCACCAAAAGACCGTCGAGCGCGTACTCACGGAAGAAACCCGGGCTGCTCTGAATGGAGCAGGGTTTCAAGATGTGGAGGTTTCTTATGACCACTTTGATGCAAAGCTCAAAGGGTTTGTGGATAGTGAAGAGCAACGGGTGGAAGCAGCTGATACCGTGGATGAAGCGATTTCCGGTGCCTATGTCAACGAAGGTGGCGTGCGAATGATCGA
The DNA here is from genome assembly GCA_020629815.1 of Verrucomicrobiota bacterium. Classification (GTDB taxonomy): domain Bacteria; phylum Verrucomicrobiota; class Verrucomicrobiia; order Verrucomicrobiales; family DEV007; genus Arctic95D-9. The sequence goes on along the minus strand of JAHDCN010000152.1, from coordinate 5,545 downwards.
AATCCGCCCAACGCTGCAGCCGGAAATTACGATTACGAAGAAAAAGGACTCGAGAACGGCGATTTTGCAGGGCGTTCTCGGTGCGGCAGACGAAGATCAGAAGAAGTATTTGGCCTCAAACCTTTTTGTGATTAATGGCATCGACGCAGTCGAAAATGAGGTTTCATTGGATTCAAAGCGAAAATCTTTCGATAAGGCTGCCGATTTCGCTTCTCTTGCGGCTGAACTTATTTCGAATTCGGACTATTCGGAGATTGCTTTGGCGGAGAATGGGCTAATTACCCTATCCGGAATGGTAGAAACGTCTGCTATTCGGGATGCGATTGCTGAAACAGCCGGTCGGTTGTCGGGGGGCAGAGTAGAGAACAAATTGGAAGTCAGGCCAAAACCAATCGCCGTTGGGGAAGGCCCTGAAGTGCGAATTACCCGGTCGAGGTTCGGTATTGCTGTGTCTGGTAATGTCGCTTTTGAATCGGAAAAAGCTGCGGTCATGGAGGTCGTTAGCCGGAATCCTGAAGCTGCCAGGATTGCTGATCAATTAGCTGTTAACCCAGCAGTAGGTGCCTCCATCTGGATTCAAAATATTAAAACTGTGATTCCTCTTTTGTTTTCCAATGTGGTTGGAGATGCCGAGGCACATTACACAGCAAGCCGCGTCGTTGTGCGGGGTGAGGTGCCAAGTGACGCTCATCGGGAGCGGATTGTTTCAGCGCTTTCGCCACTTGCCGCCGTGCATGATAGTCTGAACGTAACTTCGGAGCTGTCTGTGGTCTCTGGATCATCTGCGCCAAAAGGGCCGGAAATGTCGATGAAATTTGATCGTAACGGTATCGTTCTGGAAGGTCAGGTACCTTCGAATATTCTTCGCCAATCGATCGAGAGTCGACTGAATCTAATCGAAGAGGACAAAAGGTTATCCGTTGATAATCGCCTCACAGTCGATGATAGCCTTCCTCCCATTGGCTGGATCAATAACGTGCCTGATTTGCTAGTGGAAGTAATTAAGCGCGTGAGTTCAGGCTCGGTTGAGTTCAAAAACAGTGAAGTAGCTCTTACTGGGACTACTCATGGAGCTGAAGAAAAGCAGATAATCCAGAATTTGGCGGTTAATACGGTGCCGCAGGAATTCAACGTCGCCAACTTGCTGAGTTATGTGGACCAGCCTTTTCCCTCTCCAAAACTGATGGCTGCTGCAGCCGGCGAACTTGCCGAAAGCTTGCAGTCGCTGGCCGTGTATTTTGATTCTGGCGTTGATCAGGTCAGAGAGGATCAAAGAAGTAAGGTACAGGAGGCAGCTGAAGCGATTCGTCGAAACGCGGGCGAGAGCAGCCTGCTAGTCGGAGGATATGCTGATAGCCGGGGCGATGCGGAATCAAATCGCCAGCTTAGTATCCGCCGAGCTACGTCAGTGAAAGACTTGCTGATCGAGGCAGGTGTGCCGGCAGAGAAAATGCGGGTAGATAGTTATGGGGAAGACCCAGTGCAACACCCATCCGGGGAAGAATGGAAGAGCCGGAGGGTGGAAATCAGAATCGTTACCGAATAACTACGAACTTACTTATGAACGACAATATTTTGGCAACCGCAATGGAGCGGTATTTCACTGACTGGGCTCTCCTTTATATTATGGGAGGTACCATCTTTGCACTGGTCGGCTTGATTGCCGGTTGGATGATTTGGAGGAAATATCGGGAACGCGCGGAACATGTTGAGTCTCAAAACCGTAAGGCGATGGGGCAATACGAGGAAATTAGCGACCAAATGTCGCATTTGCGGGCCGAACTATCCGGAAAAGCATCGGAATAGACCTCAGTAATACTCCAAGAATTTACAAAAAAACAAAACACAAAATAGTATGGAAAAAGCACTCACATTTCTCCCCGATTGGTTAGCTGTTGGATTGGCAGCTATGGCCTTTTTCGGAGTCGGATTGTTTCTCGCAAAGATGGTTTGGGGCCGATATGCCCGTCGCCTGGCCACTGCGGTGGATGAAAATATGAACCTGATTGGTCAGTGGAGTTCTCTTGGCAGCGCTCAGCATGAGCTGTTCAAAAAGCTCCGCAACCGCTGGCAGGAAGACCGTGACTCCTGGGAAACCAGTGCGGATGCCTGGAAAGAACAGTTGGGGCAGAAGGATGAATCGATTAAAAAGCTGCTTGCTGAGGTAAAGCGCCTTCGTAGCGACAAAACCCCTGAAGTTATTGTCAACGATAACAGCGATGAGTTGAATGAGTTGCGCACAGCACTCGCGTCTGCAAAAGCTGATTTGATTGATGCACTTGATGAGTTGAGTGACGTACGCGATGGCTACAATGAGAAGACGAGCCTCGTTGCTGAGCTGGAAAATCGCCCTGTTGAGACGGTGGTGCAGACCGATAGCGAAGAAGTTGATCGACTGAGCGTGAAGCTTGCCTCTGTGGAAGCTGACCTTGTTGATGCTCTCGATGAGTTGACGGACGTGCGTGTAGGATACAATGCAAAGGCAGACCGGGTAGTAGAGCTGGAGTCTGCGGATGTAGACGTGGAGCCGGAAGTCATCGTTGACGAAGAGCGCATCAATGAACTCTCTGCGGAGAACAAACAACTTAGTGCGCTGCTCTCAGAGCGTTCACGCGAAATGGTTGGCCTGCGTGACACAAACTCTAGACTTGAAGATGAGATTGAAGCTCTGAAGAATGTTGAGGCTCCTGAGCCGGAAGTGATTGTTGATGAGACCCTCGTTCTTGGATTGCAGGGTGATCTGAAAGATGCACTCGACGAGATGGATGATGTCCGTGTCGGTTACAATGAGAAAGCGGACGAGATTTCGTTGCTGGAAGCATATGTTGATGAGCTGGTCAATGAACTCGATGCTGCTCCGAATCCGGGCGATCTTGAAGAGGCATCTGACCTGAGAGCTGAGTTGGCCGATGTGAGATTCGGTTATAATACCAAGGCAGGGGAAGTGAACGCTCTGACTTCTCAGTTAGCCGAGCTCGAAGCTATTATCGAAGATCGGAACAATGAAGTCGAAGACGCCAGTAATGAACTGGTTGAGCACCTTGGAAAGATCAACGAATACAAAGCTCGTATCAGTGAACTGGAATCCGAGCTTTCCGAAAATGAAGGTGTGGATATGGACGGTATCCAGCAGGAACTTCTCGAGAAGTCCGAGTTGGCAGATTACCTGAGTTCGCGCATCGAAGAAGTGGAGGCTGCCCTTGCAGATCGCTATGCTGAGGTGAACAAGGTTCGGGCTCAGTGGTCCCGTGCAGATGGTCGGGCCAAAGTATACGAAGAGCGAACTGAAGAGCTCCTTCGCACCATGGCGGAATACGACGCCGAAACCAAGCGTCTCCGTGAGATCCTGGATGACAAAGAGACAACTCTTGAGCCTCTTACCAGCCGTGTTGAAGAACTGGAAACGACACTGGCAGAAACCGAGTCCGCTCGTTCTGAACTGGCTACAGCATTGGAAGCCCATGAGAAGGCTCTTGCGGCTGCCGAAGTAGAGACTTCCGAACTTCGCCAGGCACTCACGGACAGGGCTGATGCACTTGAGTTTGCCAATAGCGAACTGACTGGTGTTAAGAAGGAGCTTGATGCCCGTTTCCGGGAAGATGAGGACCGCGTCGCAGAAATGAAAGATCTTTTGCGTCAGGTTGATGAATACGATCAGAATCTTACTGCTCGTGATCAAAAAATTCTCCAACTGGAAGAAGCGGTCAATCGAATTGAATCGGAAGCCGACTCACTGAATGTCATGGTTGATGAAGGCAAAAGAAATGCTAATGATCTCGAAGAGAAGTTGGCAGACCTCCAGGAACAGGTTGTCTTGCGCGATGGAGAGATTGGCGTTTTCACTCGCGAGATTAATAGTCTAGTGAGCGATATTGAAAAGAATGACAGTGATGGTGGCGTATCCCGTTTGGCGAAGCTAAGTGGCGAAGATGCGGTTGTTTTGTCGCCGGGTGACGGTATTGGAAAAGCCCACACCGATGTGCTCAACGATACAATCAGCGACCTTCAGAATCGTCTGCAAGCTGCAGAGTCGAATCATGGCTCTTGTGAGCGCGAGAAAGGGATCATGCGTGAGCAAAACGAGTCCATTCGCGAGAAATACGAGATGGAGTTGCGTTCCCGTGACAAGCAGATCTCCATTCTGACCGAAGAAGTATCCTCACATCAAGATAAACTTCGTGAACTTCGTTCTGAAATGGAGCGTGCTGATGAGCGCCCTCACCACGTATTTACTGATTACGAAGTGCCAGCCGTTCAAGAATACAGCCGAATCTCCATCCCTGAACCGGAAAAAGAGATTGAGCCGGTAGACCGGGTTTCCCAGCCGGTCGAAACCTCATTGAATGTATTTTTCGACGAGGGGACAGACTATATTAAAGCGACTGAGCGAGCTAAGATTGATGACGCTTTGCGCTCCATGCGCGAAAAAGGATCCGATTATCAGGTCGTTGTTGATGGCTTTGCTGATCACGAAGGAAGCGATGACTTTAACGAGTCGATCAGTGCCCGTCGTGCTGATGCTGTGCGTCACCGTCTGATCGAAAGCGGATTACCACAAGATATGATTGCGGTTCGTGGCCGTGGTGAAGATCACCAGTTTTCCGGTGACGAAGCCAATGCCTGGAAAGCACGTCGCGTGGAAGTAATGTTTGTTCCACAGGCAGTGGCTGAGACGGTGAATTAACCGCCCGGCCCGCGCTGGAACAAACCATCCATCTTCACCGTTCCATCAGTCGTGACAATATTTCAATCAGCGAAAGCCGGCATGACTCTGCTTGCCCAGGGCGAGCAAAGTCATGGAAACCTTTATTACATTGCTTGTGGCGTGGTTTTTCTGCTTGCAGGTCTCGCCGTCGGATTCCTTGTCTGGCGTCGTGGAAATCTGCAGTTGGCAGAGATGCAGCATGAGCAGGAACTCTCCGATGGTGCATTAGCAAAGATGCGCAATGACATCGACTCGGAGCGGAAACTGATCGATGACATCGGCGTGTTTGCCGGAGCTGGCGCAGCCACGTCTTTGAAAAGCGATATCGTTACTGAGATCGACGAAAAGGCGGACGCGGTTGAAGCCGAAATTGAGGATGATATCCCGGCGATTGAGCGGCAGGCCAGCGATGAAACTGCACCAGTTGATACGTCGGATGCAGAGTCAGATGATCAGAATTCTGAGGACTCAGAGGAAGAGTCTGAGACAATTGATGGAGAGGAAACTGGCCCCGTCATAAAGCTGCCTGATGCACCAAAGGAAGCGGTTGCATCCGTTGCAGCAGTCGCGGTTGCTGGAGCAGAGAAAGCCGTGAGCCCTGCTGACGATTTTCTGCAAATGATTGGCGCTGCGCCGAAAGAAGAGGAGGAAACTCCAGATTCTGAGGAAGTAGCTGATGTTATTGAAGAAGCAGAAGTCGAAGAGCTTGTTGAAGAGGCAGAACAGGCGTCTGCTTTACCTGAGGAAGAGTCGATCGAAGATGCGGAAGAGTCCGAGGTAACGTCTGCCGAAGCCGAAGCCGAAGCCGAAGCCGAAGCCGAAGCCGAAGCCGAAGCCGAA
>JAHDCN010000151.1 GCA_020629815.1 Verrucomicrobiota bacterium | reverse complement strand
AGGAACTTTCCGCTGAGGAAACCACGGCCGCCCGCACCGTGGGCAATCGTGAGATCGCGCTCGCTCCCACCAGTGAACCGGGAAAATTTCTCATTCTGATTCGCAATCGCCCGCCAACCTCCGGCATTTTCAGCCGTGCGCTTTTGATTCCGGCTTTGCTGCTCGCGGTCGGCTGTGCCCTGTTGGCTTTTTTGCTCGGCTCACGCATCGTCCGCCCTCTGCAATCGCTTACGGATTGGTTGCCCAATTTGAAGACCCCCGGCTCACCCGAAAGCCCCGCTCTTTCCTCGGACATTCGCGACCGCAAAGATGAGATCGGTAAACTGGCTCATTCTCTGGTCGAAACCCGGGCCGAACTGCAGCAGGAAATCGAGCGCAGAGAAAAATCAGAACGTCTGGCCGCGCTTGGCCGGGTCGCGACCAGTCTCGCTCACGAGGTAAAAAATCCTGCCGCTGCCATCCGTATGCACGCCGATCTGTTGGCAAGCGGTGAACCACGCAAAGATCAGGAGGAATCGATCACCTTGATCAGTGAGGAGGTCGACCAGGTCAGCGATATTGTGAACCAGTGGTTGTTCGTAGCTAAATCCCGCCCATCGCAGATGCGTGAACACGATTTGGCTAAGCTCACCCGGAAGGTAATTCAGCGCGTTCAACCCTTGGGCGATCATGCTGACGTAGATATTTCCCACGAACTCAGCCCTGCACCCGTTCAGGCCGATTCCCAGAGAATCGAACAGGTCATTCGGAATCTCGTCATCAATGCCATCCAGGCGATGCCGAATGGAGGCACGGTCCAGGTGAATACAAAAATCGACAAGGATCGAGCCGTCCTCCTGATTTCTGATAACGGTCCGGGTTTTTCCCAGCAGGCGCTGGAGCATTTTGGCGAAGCTTTTTATTCCGAGAAAGAAGGCGGCATGGGTATCGGGCTCACGCTGGCCAAAGAAGTTACCGAAGCCCACGAGGGCACGATTTGCGCTGATAACCCCGAGTCCGGCGGTGCCCGGGTCACCCTTTCCTTTCCCCTGAATTCATGAGCCAATCCAATCGAAAAATTCTGATCGTAGAAGACGAACGCGCCCTGTCGCTTGCCCTCGCATCTACGGTGAAAAAATGCGGTGGCAGACCTGTTCAAGCGGCTACTTTGGCGAAGGCCGCCGAACAGATGGAAGAACAGGATTTCGCCGGAATGATTCTGGATATTGGGCTACCCGATGGAAACGGCCTGAGCTTTCTCGAGTCGTTGGATGAAGCAAAGCGACCAGCAACGTTACTGGTTACCGCTCATGGAGAAATCGAAAACGCTATCACCGCTCGCAAGATCGGGGTCATGGAATTTTTCGATAAACCAATCGACTTCCCCGCTTTTACCACAGCTCTAAAGACGCTGCTTCGAGGTGAGGAAAAGGACGCGCCGACGGCCCCCAGCCAGTCTACGTTTATCGGGGCTGCTCCTGCGATGCGGGAGGTTTTTCAAAAGATTGCTCACGCATGCGCATCGCGTGAGCCCGCATTGATCGTTGGCGAAACCGGAACCGGAAAAAGCACGGCAGCCAGTTTGATCGCCAATCACACAGCCGGGGAAAATTCCCAACTGGTTCGATTGCTCCACTCCTCCTCAACGCCCGACGAAATTGAGCAAGCTGTGGCAGACAAATCAGTAGACGCCATTGTGATCGACCCGGTATCCCATCTTTCGATGGAGGCTCAGGATGCTCTCACTTCATTTTTTGAAAAAGAAAACCCAAGCCCGCGGGTCATAGCCACCGCCGGGATGGATATGATGGAGCGGGTCACTGATGGAAGCTTCCGTAGTGATCTTTATTACCGCCTTCAGGTTTTGGAGATCCGGTTACCCAGACTCAACCGGAGAACTGAAGACATTCCCGCTCTCGCCAATTATTTTCTCGGTTTACTTGAGCCCGGACGCCATGTAGAGATCGAGGCTTCCGTCTTTTCTATTCTGGAAAAATACGATTGGCCAGGCAATATCCGCGAGTTGGAAAACACGATAACCTTTGCGCGCACAGTCGCCAAAAGCAGTAGCACCCTCGAGTCAGCTCATCTGCCCGAGCACCTTCGAGTATCGGTAGACGCCAACACATTGAATCAAGACCTTGCGTCTGCCATCGAAGCATGGTTGAACCGAAAAGATCCCCTGCCTGCCTACAAGGAGCTATCCGGCGAAGTGGAAAGAGTTCTTCTTGAGGAACTTTTGAAGCGCTTCGGCGGTAAAATTGCCCCCCTCGCCAATGCCCTTGACGCCAACCGAACTACGATTCGGAAGAAACTTCAGTTCGGTCAAGAGAACAACGAAGCCTAACGTGATCGGTCACTTGCACGTGTAGGGAAGCAACCTGTACACTGCCCACAGCATCGCAACCCATGTCCCTCTCTTCGGAAGACAGCATCCTATTAAAGAAAATCCGGACTGAAATCGTCCCGGCCTCCGAAATCCTGGAGCAGCGAATCACCGAATTTTCCTCTGCAATTTCCGGGCAGCAAAGCTCGGACCAAACGCAGGCGGACGTCGGGAAAATGGTAGCCGGGATCGCCGAGTTCCGGGAAATGATCGATACCTGGTTTCCAGAAAAACCGGACGACTCGGTGCAGCTTCGCTCTTCCCGACACGACTCCAGAAACAAACTGAACCATCTGTTCGGCGCCATACAGTTGCTTCAGATCGCGCCGGAAGTGGCGGATCATGTAGAACTGGTTACCAGCCTCTGCGAAGCCCTCGAAGACAACCTCAAAATCATCAGTCAGCAGCCGACTGAACCGTCCAGCAGTAGACCGCTGTTTTCCGCAGAATCCGCAAAAGAGGAAACAGCGGGAAGTCAGTCCGGTGAAGATGCCATCATTTTGGTCGCCGATGACGACCCGGAGAATCGCGAAATTTATGCTCGTCTCCTGGAGCCCAACGGCTTCGAATGCCACTTTGCGGAAAACGGCAGGATCGCTGTGGAGAAGATTGAAAACGGAGACTTCGATGCCGTTTTGCTCGATATCCAGATGCCCGAAATGGATGGCTTTGAAGTGCTTTCCCGGCTCCGCGAAACCGGACAACTACGTCAAACCCCCGTCATTGTCGTCACCGGACTGCAGGAAGAACAGGATGCCGTTCGCTGCATTGAAATTGGAGCGGAAGATTTCCTGTCCCGCCCGATTCGGCCGGCCCTGCTGATGGCCCGCTTGAACGCCTCACTGGAGAAGAAACGACTTCGCGAGCAGGTTTTCGAGCAGCACTTTACTCGCGAGCTGGCTAGAGAACTGGCCAGAAATCCGGACCCGATGAAGATGCAGGCGCGCAAAGCGCAGGTGTCCGTGTTGTTTTGCGACATCCGGCGTTTCTCCACAATCAGCGAACGCCTCGGACCGACTCAAACGATCGATTGGCTCAGCGGCGTGATGGGAGAATTTTCCACCTCGGTGATTGATCACGGAGGCGTGCTGGTTGATTACACCGGCGACGAACTCATGGCCATGTGGGGAGCTCCCAACGAGCAACCCAACCACGCAGAACTTGCCTGCAAGGCTGCGATTGAAATCCTCGATAAGCTTCCGGCCATCAATGAAAAATGGGGTCCCATCGTTGATGCGGAAACACTGGTCGGTGTCGGAATCAACAGTGGCGAAGCATTGGTCGGAAACATCGGAACCCACAAAAAATTCAAATACGGACCATTGGGAACTGTAGTTAATCTCGCCAGTCGAGTTCAGGGAGCGACCAAATACTTGAAAACGCCGTTGCTGATTACCGGCAATACCCGTGAGCAACTTCCCGATGATTTGATGTCCCGTCGCCTCTGTCAGGTTCGCGTGCAGAACATTCGCTGCCCGGTCGATTTGTATCAGGTCGCCTCCGGAAGCAGCAACAGTCAGAGTCACTTTTTCAGTCTGTCGAGATCGTATGAAAAGGCGCTGACTCACTTTGAGAAAGGCGAATACCAACATGCTTCCGCGATTCTCGGAGATGTGCTCGTGGTTACTCCAAACGATGGTCCGAGCCTGCAATTGATGTCCCGCGTCGTGGAGGCCATGCTTGGTCAGGACGAAGACTTTTCGACTATCTGGGAACTTCCCGGTAAGTAGAATCACATCACCAGCGGAAATGTTCGCTCCTGAATGGTAAAGCGAATTTCTGAGCCACCTTCACCGGATTCATACTCGATCACTTCGCCATCGGTTTCCAAAGGCACAGGACTTTGTGAACGGATCGTGACCTCCCTCGCCTGTAATCGAGTCGCTCCGGGAAACTCGTCAATTTTCCCCGCGTAAACTTTTGAGCTGTGTTTGATCAGCGGCATTTTTTCCCGGCCGGAAATCAAAGTCAGCTCCAGCAAACCGTTCTCCAACTCTGCATCGGGTGCCCACAACATTCCCCCGCCACTCGCCCGACCATTGCAGACGAAAAAATTGATCAGATCCACTTCCAGCGACTCCGGTTTCCCCTCCGGATTGATTGTTTCGATTACGACGGGAACTGGCTCGTATTGAATCAGGGTTTTTATGGTGTGATAGAAATACGCCACCGGTCCGGACTGAAACGAGGACGCCTTCAAGTTCCGCAACATATCCCCTGCCAATCCAGCTGATGCGATATTGAGATACCGACGTGTCGTGCTCGCGACGGACGCCATTGCCACATCGACCCAGCGAAATTCATTTTTCTTTACCGCCTGCCAGTAATCCGGGGAAAGCTGATCCAGAGTTCGAAACAAATCCCCACCCGTTCCCAGATCGAGAATCGCCAGGGGGATTTGCCCGCATTCCTCCGACCCTGCGGAAAAATAGCCATTCACCACTTCATTGATCGTGCCGTCGCCACCTGCAGCGATAATTTGCTGCGTTTGGCCTTCCTGCAAAACCTGCTTCGCAAGCTCAGTGGCATGCCCCGGCCCCTCCGTTCGCAACACCTCAAATTCCCCGCCAATCTCTCGGCCTAGACTTTCATACCTTTCATCAAAATCCCGCAACGCTTTGCCGTTCCGGCTATTGGGATTGAGGATGAAAGTGCGATGCATGGACAAACAAATACAGACGAGCCAAAGCAGGCGCCACACAAATTCGACACAAGTTTTGTTCTTTTCCCGTGGCTCGAAACAGCTAAACTGAGTCAAAGCAAACAAACAAAACCTGTTTCACATCAATGAGCAACGGATATCAACGTAGGGGGTTCAGTCGTGCCGTTCGAGGCCGCAGTCGCAGCGGATGCACCACCAGAATCATTCTGGCACTGGTAGTTTTAGGCTTTGCCTATTTCAAATGGATGGCTTCGACCGACGTGGTGGTGAATGCCTACACCGGCGAGAAACAGCGAATCGCCCTGACGCCAAAGCAGGAAATTCAGATGGGACTGCAGTCCCGGGAACCAATGGCTCGCCAGCACGGCGGCCTCCATCCCGACTCTCAGGCGCAGGCAATGGTCGACCGGGTCGGAGCCAAGTTGATTTCCAACACCAGACAGCTGGCCCGCCACGGGACTCCACCGGATTACCCATACGAATTTCACCTTCTCGCTGACGAGCGATCCATCAATGCCTTCGCGCTTCCCGGTGGTCAGATCTTCATCACGGCCGCTCTTTTCAAGCAGTTGGAAAACGAAGATCAACTCGCGGGTGTGCTCGGTCACGAAGTAGGACACGTCATCGCCAAGCACTCCAATGAACAGATGTCGAAATCCGGATTACTGAAAGGAATCGGCGGGGCTGCCGGGGTGCTCGTCGGTGGTGATATGATGGGTGCCAATGCCGGAGTGGGACGCATGGTGAATCACGTCCTCTCCACCAGATATGGTCGCGACGACGAATACGAGTCCGACGAAATCGGGGCGATTCTCATGGCTGCCGCCGGCTACAATCCGGAACAATTGATTGGGGTCATGCAGATTCTGAAGAACTCCAGCAAAGGCAGGAGCGGTCCGGAAATGATGAGCTCTCACCCGTATCCCGAGAAACGTGCCGAGCGTTTGAAAACTCAGGTGATCCCGGCGATCCGGCAAGCGCTCAGTCAATAGCAGACTACCAATCTTCGAGAGGATTATTTCTCGTAGCAAGGGGGAGCTTCACCGCTCTCCCTTTTTCTATGTGCGAAGCAAAAACCGCAGAAACCATCTCCACAGTCATCGCGCCTTCCTCATGGTTACAAACCGGCTTCCGGTTCTGTTCGCAGGCGTCGATCAGGTCGAGCACAGGAACAACGTGATTGTGAACCCGGGCGATGTGCTCAGGGTCGGGCTCCGGTTTGCCGACGCCGCCGCTGGTAATAGGAATCCACGGGCGGGGCTTTTTCTCATCGGGCTGAAACGGGTTGCCCGGAATCAAGTGCGCCACCGGATCGCGGTCACACTGAATATTAATGATCCCTTCACTGCCGATCAGCTGCAGACCGAAGCCCGCGCCTTTGGTATCGTCGTTGGCGATTGAGTCGAAGTAGGCAATCACGCCGTCTTCCATCTCGTAGCGGGCGTGAAGCTCGTTGCCTGCCAGCGGACCTAGGCCTTCGGCACCTTCAAATACATCATTCGCTGACACCGGTTTGCCATCGGCAAACATCGTGGCCGAGCACGAGCGTGGCTGACCTCCAAAAAAGTGCACCAGATTCAACACATGAGTTCCCAGCACCCACAAATCCTCACCGCCCCCGCGCCGGTCACCTTTTCCCCGACCGCGAATCTCCAGGAGTTTGCCCAACTTGCCATCCGCGATCA
>JAHDCN010000150.1 GCA_020629815.1 Verrucomicrobiota bacterium | reverse complement strand
GGTGACGATGCATTGACCATCGATTTCATGAATGAAGGCGCCGTAGGGGTCGTATCCGTTGCCAGTAACCTGATTCCCGGGCCAATGGCGGAAATGGTAAAAGCCAAGTTGGCAGGTGATGATTCCGCAGCTGCTGACATCGATGCTCAGTACACTGAGCTTTTCGACGCGTTTCTGAAACTCGCCACCAATCCAGTCCCGATCAAAGCCGCTCTCGGCTTGACCGGTGAGTGCAATCCGCGGCTGCGTCTGCCCATGGTGGAAATGGAAGACGACAAGGTAGCCGAGCTCAAAAGCGTTCTGGAGTCAGTCGGCGTACTGTAAAAATCAGCTGACCTAACAGGGTTAGGTCAGTGACTCAACAGGGTTAGGTGGCTACTGGATGCGGTCTGGGGATTACCGATCAAGCCGTTGTAATCGAAAAAATCCTGTGCATCTCGGCGAAATCAGGTTACCTCCTGAGTTATGCTGAAAATACTCGTTACCGGATGCAAAGGCCGCATGGGCCAGGCTGTCACGCAGGCTACGGAAGATGATCCTGATACCGAAGTCGGTGCCGGAATCGATCTGGGTGATTCGCTGATGGAGGCACTTGCTAAGTGCGATGCGGTGATCGACTTCACCTTGCCTTCGTTTTCTGATGAACTGGTGGAATCTTGCGTGCAAACCGGCAAGCCGTTGGTGATGGGGACGACCGGACATACAGACGAGCAATTGGCCAAAATTTCCGAGGCCTCCAAAACCATTCCCATCGTACACGCTCCGAATTTCTCAGTCGGAGTGAATACGCTTTTCTGGCTGACCCGAAAAACCACGGAGATTCTCGGCGACAACTTTGATTTGGAGGTGATTGAAATGCATCACCGTCACAAGAAAGATGCGCCCAGTGGCACAGCCAAGCGTTTGGGGGAAATCCTCGCAGAAGCGTCAGGGGTTTCTTATGAAGACGATACTCGCCACGGCCGGGTAGGGGATGTCGGTGCCCGGACCGCGAAAGAGATTGGTATGCATGCCCTTCGCGGCGGTGATGTGGTTGGCGATCATACGGTGGTTTATGCAGCAGATGGCGAACGGGTGGAGCTGACTCACAAAGCCTCCAGTCGTTTCACATTTGCGAATGGTTCGGTTCGCGCAGCCAAATGGATTAGCGAGGAAGGTCTGGAAAACGGCCTTTTCGATATGCAGGACGTGTTGGGATTGAAGTAATCCTGTTTCTCATTTCTGCGTGTCGAGAATAAAATTCGCAAATTGATGGCGGAAAGCGGCACGTTGTCTGCTATATTTCCTGAGTTAAACTCACACTCATGTCATCTGTTCCTAATCGTAGATTCTCCCGTCGTGGTCCTGACCATGTAACTGACTCCCTCGTTGAAGTTCTTGCGAACCGCGAGACTTTTGGTTTTAAAGACCTGTTCGAAGTAGTCTACGAAAACCTGAAAGCTAAGAACGCCGGGAACGGTGGTGAAGAAATGCTTCGCTTGCGCGCCTACGAGAAATTGCAGAACTTAGTCAGCCGTGGCCTGGTGGAGAAAGAGGGCCGCCAATACCGCGGTAGTAAGGGTATCGATAAGAAATACAAGGAGTTGATGACTCCTCCTGCGCCTAAATCCTAGGTGTGCAGGCTTTACAAACTGCATTCAGCTTTGTAGTGACCTTTCCGATAAGGTTGTGGTAAGACTTCTTCACCGTGAAGTATTACCTATCGATCAGCAAAGAAGTCACCGGACCGTTTACCGTTGAGCAGTTGATGCGCTCGCATCGACTGGGTCGGATTCCCACCTCTGCGCATATTTGTGCGGAGGGGGCGAATAAATGGCAGCCGTTTCAGAATATTACGTCGCCGGCTGTTCGCGGGCACAGTCTTCCGGTTCCTTATGCACCGCCGCCGCCTGTAGCTTATAAAGACGGCGGAATTGCGACTCTGCTCGAGGTTTTGCCGGGGGTTTTCCTGCAGACATTCGGGATCGGAGTGATCTATGCAGGGAATGTCACGGGTGGATTATTGTTGATGTTTGGCTACTGGCTGTCGCTGATCGTCAACACGCTGCTGGTTTTCGTGCTGGTTGGTTTGATCACCTTTCCGCTGACTTTCCTGGTTTTCATGGGAATCAGTATTGTAATGGCACGGGATGCGACAGCGCGGACCAACCGCTACTACTACGATTCGTATTGTTCGGCGTAATTTTTCCTGATAAAAACGGACATGAACTGGAGCCGAAAAACCAAAGTGCTGGCTACGATCGGCATGATTTTGGCCAACTGCCTGATTTTATTCGGTTGGCAAATGATGCAGAAGAATGGTGGCGCAAACCACACCTTGGGTAGTTCATTGTTTTATTTTCTGTTCATTATGAACTTCTTATTCGTTGCCGGTGTTTTTGTCCTGCCCGGCATACGAGCTGGCAGAAGGGATTGAGCGTCCCGCTCTGACACAAATTTTGCTTGGGAAGGCTCATCGGCGGGCGTAACTTCTCTGATGGCCACTTTTCACTCTGATTCCCGTTCCCGGCGCACCTTTCTGCGTGCTGGTGGCAGTGTGTTGGCATTGCCTTTTCTGGAAACTTTTGCAGCGCCCGCTGCTGCTGCGAAAACTCCGCCGAAACGGGTGGTATTTCTCGGCGGAGGATTCGGTTTTACCAAGGACACGTTTTATCCTGACAAAGCTGGAAAATTTTCAGAAATTGGCCTGACAGAAGGGCTGGCCCCACTCGAGGCGCACAAGGATGACTTCACCATGGTCACGAATCTGACCAATATGGGCGCGACTGATCCCCATGGCGGTAGCGTTTCGTATCTGACTGGTGCCAATGTCGCCGGCACTCCCGGTAAGCGCTTTCACAATTCCATTTCCTGCGATCAGCTGCTGGCGAAGGAATTGGGTAAAGACACCCGGTTTTCTTCGCTGACGCTTTCGGCAAAAGAACCGGACGGCGGCCAAAATTCCGGCCATGGTCAGGGCTTGTCTCTCGCCTGGGATGATTCAGGTAATCCGGTTCCCGGAATCAACCGACCGATCGATCTCTACTATACGCTTTTTGCCAACCCCAATGATTCCCGCGAAGAGCTGGATGCCCGCCTGAAGAAGAAGCAAAGTATTCTCGATATCGTCCGGCTCGACGGTGGATCAATGAAGCGCACTTTGAGCAAGGGCGATCAGGAAAAGCTGGATGAGTATTTCACCGGAGTCCGGCAGGTGGAAAAGGGACTGGAACGGCAGGCGGCGTGGGCGGATATCCCGAAACCACAGGCGCCTTTCGAAGCTCCCAACGAAGGCATTACCGGCGAGCAGGCGATTCAGCTGATGTATGACATGATCATCATTGCGCTGCAAACGGACGCGAGCCGGGTGGTCAGCTATCGACAGCCTGTTTGTGATTTGCTCACTGGAATGGGCGTCAAAATCAAAGCGCATTCGCTCAGTCACTATGGGTTTTCGCAGCCGCGGATTGAAGCTTCCCGGGAGCGGGACAAAAAGTGCTCGGCTCTGTTAGCAAATTTCCTGGATCGATTGAAGCAGGCAAAGGACACCGACGGCAGTCGCTTGTTTGATAACTGCATTGTCAGCTACGGCACCAATTTGCGCTCTGGTCATGAGCTCAAGAATCTTCCTGCGATTGTTGCCGGGGGTGGGGCTAAAAAGATCAAGAAAGGCGAGCACATTATTCTTCCGGAAGAGGACACACCGTTGGCCAACTATTGGCTGACGCTGATGCAAGAGGCGGGGCTGGAGACAGATCAGTTCAGTCACAGCACGGGGAACCTTCCCGAAATCCTGGCGTAACTGTTTTCGATAATTCGAAGATGAAAAAAGCAATCTGCCTGCTGCTTTTCGGTGCTGTCTTTGCGATCGACATTTTCGGTCAGGAAAAGGCCGCTGAACTCAAGATTCCTGAAGGACGTCGGGTGTTTCTAACCAAAGAAATGGCCACTGAGATTCGCGGGAACGCGGATGTAAAGAACAACAAGGCCTGGACCGGCAAAGCCATGCGGGTCGGCGGTAAGGTGTATCAGAAAGGCCTGGGCGCTCATGCCGATTGCACGATCGAATTCGCGCTCGGCGGAGAGTTCGCCACCTTCAATGTCATTCCCGGTCCGGACGACGGTCATCACGGCCGGATTGAAATGAAGATCCTCGTGGACGGCGTCGAGAAGTGGACCAGTGGACCGACTCGTAGTCACGATCAGAAGCCCCGTCGTCGTCTCACCGTGTCGGTGAAAAATGCTAACAAACTGGAGCTGGTCGTGGATCAATCTGATGGCAATATCGGTGGCGATCATGCTAGTTGGGCCAATGCCTATCTGGAGCGTGCACCTCGGGTCGAACTGACCGGTGCCGTGGAGGCGAAAGCTCTGGTACACGCGCGTCCCCAGCTGGAACCGTTTCTAAAAGAATACTGCTACCGCTGTCATGGCGAAAAACGGCAGAAGGCACAGGTGCGCTTCGACAATGTTGCCTGGGAAATCAATGACAACGATACGGCGCAGCGCTGGCAGGATGTGCTCGATCAACTGAACGGGGGCGACATGCCGCCGGAGGATGCAAAACTACCGACCGATGAAGAGTTGTCCGGTGCGTTGCAGGCCCTCACGGGATCGGTGATGGAAGCCAGTCAGCGTCTGACCTCTCACGGCGGCGAGATCAAGATGCGTCGATTGAATCAGCGGGAGTATTCCGCCACGATTGAACACCTGTTTGGTTTTCCAGTGGCTTTGGTCGACATCCCCGAAGACGGTGAAATCGCCAGTTTTGATACGGTTGGAGCCGAGCAGTTTTTTACTTCGGCTCATTTTGAAAAGTATCTCGAACTTGGGCGCCGGATTGCGAAAGATGCGCTGACTTACAATCTCAGCCCGCACCGCGAGCGCAAAGTTGAGCGTGTTGAGCCAGAGCAGAAAGTGACCCAAAAGATGCGCGAAGAGCTCGCCGATATGGATCGCAAAAAAGCGATGAAAGAGAAGGGGGCGACCTGGCAGGAGATGGGTTTTACCGACGAAGGGCAGATGGAGATCTTGTTTCAGCAATGGGATTCGCGCGCGGAAATGAAACGCCGTTACCTCCAGTATCCGAAAGTCGATACCGGCGTGTATATCAGCGACAATGCCAAGTTTGTCAGTATGGCGAGGCACACCGACATTCGTGGTGAATATATCGTTCGGGTCAAAGGGGGCGTGGTCGGAGAACCGGACGATATCCGGAAAAATATCCGGCTCTGGAACCGGCACCGGATTCTCGGAACGATGAGGATGCTCGGCACACCGGATGCACCGGAAACGTTGGAGTATCGTAATCGCCAGCCGATGGGCCAAACGTTTTTCAGTTTCAGTGTTCGGGAAAATATGCCGGACAATACCGTGGGCACGACCATGCGCGGCTACCTCCACAAACTTGGTGTGAAGGGGCAGCACACTGACCCACGCGCTGCGATCTGGATTGATTCGATGGAAATCGACGGGCCGATTTATCCCGAAAAGCGCCCAAAGTTTGAAGACATTCTTTATCCCGGAAAACCAACTGATGGGAAGAGTATTTACGTTTGGGATGATGCGAAAATTCCGGAGCTGATTGAGAAATTAACCTACGAAGCGTTCCGGCAACGCCAGCCTGATCCTGAGTTTTTGGCTGGGTTGGTGCAGCATTTCAAAGACAACCGCGCTGCTGGTATGAGCCATCGGGCTTCACTGACCGAAACAGTGGCGATTATCCTTTCGTCTCCGGGATTCCTGTTTATTCGGGAGGAGCCTCCGGCAAAGAAAGAAGATCCGCTCCTGACAGATCGTGAGCTCGCTGTGCGGCTGGCCTATTTTCTCTGGAGTAGCCCGCCGGACGATCAGCTTTATGCACTTGCGAAAGAAGGTCGACTGTCTCAGCCGGATGTCTTGACGAGTCAGGTCCAGCGGATGCTCAGCGATCCGAAAATACAGCAGTTTCGGGATGGGTTTATTTCCCAGTGGGCCGAGTTCGAGCGCTACGATGCGATCACCGTCGATAACAGCGAGAAAGAGTATATCCGGTTCAATGAAGGGATGCAGCAGGATGCCAAACGAGAAGTCGAAGAGTTCTTCGGCCTGATGATTAAAGAGAACCAAATGGTGGAGCGGCTCGTGCACTCCAACCATGTGATGATCAACGGGGTTCTTGCCAGTCACTATGGACTACCGTTTCCGCCGGTCAAAAATGGCGAATTTCAGAAAGTGAAATTGCCGCCGAATTCACCAAGGGGAGGCTTTCTGACTCAGGCCGCGTTCCTGACCACAGGTTCCAATGGAGAGCGTTCCTCTCCCGTGATTCGTGGAGCCCTCGTGATGGAGAAACTGCTACACGACGAACCCGCACCGCCTCCACCGAATGTGCCCGAGCTTGGTTCCGCCGATGGCAAGCCGCGCAGCAACCGCGAGATGGTCGAGATGCATCAGGAGCAGGCGGTCTGTGCTTCCTGTCATCGCAAGATGGATGTGATCGGTTTCGGCCTGGAGAATTTTGATACCATCGGACGCTGGCGAGACACCGAAAAGGTCGGCAACAAGCAGGTTCCCATTGCACCCGGCGGAACGCTTCCCGATGGCTCTGAGTTCAACGACGTGAAACAACTCAAGCTAGTCCTGATGGAACAAAAGGACCAATTGGCAAAAGGCATGGTTGAATCAATTCTCGCCTATGCCCTCGGCCGGACGGTGGAATTCTCCGATGCCGACGATGTGGAGAAAATACTGGAGAATCTCAAGCCCGAAGGATACCGTGTCCGCTCGATGATCCG
>JAHDCN010000598.1 GCA_020629815.1 Verrucomicrobiota bacterium | reverse complement strand
TTCACGACGGTGGCTTCCAGATTCCTGATTGGTTCGTGGTCACCGGCGAGTATGAAGATCACGATCTGGATCAGGCTCTGAGCCGCCTTGATGCCGATTCGTATGCCGTTCGTTCTTCGGCGGCTAAAGAGGACTCCGAAGGCAGTTCCTTCGCAGGTCAGTTCGATAGCTTTCTGTTTGTCGACGAAACTGATGTTCCCAAGAAAATTGGCGAAGTAAAGACGTCGGGACGCAGCGAGCACGTTCAACTGTATTCCAAAGAACGGGGAATCGACGAAGAGGTTTCGCCGCCAGCAGTCGTAGTGCAACGCATGGTCGACGCTGATTGTGCCGGAGTAGGGTTCAGTGCAGATCCAGTCTCCGGAAGACGGGATTCCGCGCTTGTTTCGGTCGTCCACGGGGTAGGGGAATCCCTGGTTTCCGGCGAAGCCGATGCCGACACTTTTGCAGTGGAACAGAATGGTTTCATCGCTCGCAGAGACCTCACGGGAGATCGTCCGATTCTCACCGATTCCCAGATCCGGGAGGTCGCCGAACTGGCGCGACGATGTCAGGATAAATTCGGTGGGCCTCAGGATATCGAGTGGGCCTACCACGACAGCACTCTTTATCTTTTGCAGAGTCGCCCCATCACCTCCCTGCGCGGTATGGCCGATCCCACAGCATCTCTGATGATTTGGGATAACAGCAACATCGCTGAGAGCTACTCAGGGGTTACGACACCTTTGACGTTCACGTTTGCCCGGCGCGCGTATGAATCGGTGTACCGCGAATTCTGTAAGATTTTGCGAGTGCCAAAAAAGCGGATCGAGGCCAATGATGCGGTGTTCGCCAATATGCTCGGTTTCATTCGCGGGCGAGTCTACTACAACCTGATCAACTGGTATCGGGTGCTTGCCTGTCTGCCCGGCTTCCGTTTAAACCGCAGTTTCATGGAGCAAATGATGGGCGTGAAGGAGCCCATGCCGGACGAGGTGGTGCGGCAGATCGAACGGGAAAGCTCCGGAACCAGTCGAGCTGCTGATTTCTTCGGTTTGATCCGCACGGTTGCCGGTCTGGTAAAAAGTCATTTTTCGTTGAAGCGCCAAGTCCGAAAGTTTTACCTGCGACTCGACAT
>JAHDCN010000149.1 GCA_020629815.1 Verrucomicrobiota bacterium | reverse complement strand
TGGGTGATGAATCATCCCTCTCAGCCGACCACAATTATCGGAACCAACAAGCTGGACCGCATTCAGTCGCAGGCTTCCGCTTCAGCGATCCAACTCGATAGAGAGGACTGGTATCAACTCTGGACAGCTGCGAAAGGTTGCTACATTCCCTAGTACAAGGAAAAAGGAAGGTGCCTCCCAACACCTCCCTTTTTTGTTCCTCGGTCTGCCTGTCTTTGGTCAGGGCTGACCTGTGTTTGTAAATTGTTCTGACTAGAGCGGACCGGTCGTTCCGGCCGGAAGAGCAGGAGCACCTCCGCCTGTTCCGCCACCCATTCCTCCGCCAGTTCCGGTTCCGCCACCTGTTCCTCCGCCAGTTCCGCCACCTGTTCCTCCGCCGGTTCCGCCACCTGTTGTAGTGCCGCCGCCACCTCCGCCGCCGCCACCACCATTATTGGTGATTGTAGCGCCCCCGATGGTAATTGTTCCGGCGCCGCCGCCAGCAGTGGCCACACCTTCCTGAACAGCGATTGTCTGAAATGCCGTTGGAACCACAGAGCTCAAATACTGACCGATCTTGGTCCATGCCGTTTTGGGAACCCAGATGATGTCGCCACCTTCGAGCGCCAGATCAGGATCAAAACCTTTCTGGATTCGCAGCAAATTCACTTCGGCAACCTGAGGTTCGTGAGTGCTTCCACGAATCACGAGAGTTTTCCCGGGAATGGAATTCGGCAAATGCCCGCCTGCAGCAGCCACCGCAGAGAGAACGGAAGCATTGCTGTCCCAGAAAACAGCTCCGGGACGCTGCACCTCACCCAACACATAGATGGATCGCTTCAGGGTGGATGGGAAATAAATGTAATCCCCTGCCATGAGGTAGATATTCTGAGACATATCTCCCTGCTCAATCAAAGCACGGAAATCGACCGGAACCATACATCCCTTGCGCACAAGAATCGCACGATCCAAGTCCGCTGCTTCCGGGTTGTTTACCTGAATACCGGTATTTTGCGTATTAAAGAGACCGCCAGCAGCCGAAAGCGCACCAATCAAGGTAGTCGGCTTGGAAATCGGATAAGACCCGGGAGTCTGCACCTGGCCAAGAATCCAGAAGCGCTGAGAATCAGCAACATCCACGTTCACCGTAGCGACGGAACCGGGATAGTCCTCCTCCAAAATCGCAGTCAAGTCGTGGGAAATCTGGGTGATTGTCTTGCCTTTCGCCATGATTCCCGGAGCCAGATCGTAGTAAAGCATTCCATCCGGCAATACTTTGGTCTTCTGCTCTGATTCCGCTTCATCAGCCATCGCGATGGAAAGCACATCCCCGGGGCCGACTCGATACGGAGCCTTACTTGGCTTCAGGAGACTACTGTTCACGTTCTTTTTCAGACTCACCGGCTTAAAGTCCGGGTGCTTCAGCTGAAAGCGGCGACCATCATCTTCCTGTGACATATCCGGAACCGGCTTAGCCACAAGAGAAGCAGGTTGATCGACAAAGGGAATGTCTTCGATATTCCGCGGCGTGCAGGAACTGATATAAAGGAAGCAGATTACCAACAGCCAGGCTCTTCTCGAGCGGATGGCGCGTTCCCAGATATCTTTGGTTAAAAGTGTTTTCATAGAGTCAGAATGTTTTCGTGTATGATTCTGTTCGTTCTCGTGACGGGAGATTCTTACTGCGTAAGAGGGTTGTAATTCAGGGTGATGTATTGAGCCGTAACCGTCTGCATGTAGGCGATCAGGGCTGCTTCAAAAGCTTTCTCCACCATTTCGAATGGACGAAGGTTTACGTAAACGATGTCCCGTGGCTCCAACTTGATATCCGGTGCACGGCCTTCGACGATGGCCCGCATATCTACAATGTGAGTTTCAGGATCATGAATGCTGCCACGAATCAGAAGGACACGTTTCTTGAAGGCATCTTCGACAAACCCACCGGTATTTGCGATGGCACCAATGATCGTCAGATCCTTCGGCATTGTCAGGCGACCGGGATTCTGAACAGAACCAAGCACGTAGACTTCATTCTGCAGAGACGACGCGATGAAAACGTAGTCATCCGGCTCCAAATACTTGTTCTGGGTGAAATCGCCGCGGTAGTAGAGCTTTTCAAAGTCCACACTCAGCTTCTTGCCGCGTCGAGCCACAAAAGACCGCTCAAAATCAGCCAGCTCATAGTTGGCACTGGAAATCTGACCAACCTGAATACCCTGCGCCGATGCAATCGCCTCCAAAACTGTGGTCGGGCGATCCAGATTGTAAGAACCCGGCGAGCGAACCCTACCAATGATGGAATACATCTTCGATTCGATCTCATCCAGGGAAATCATCACTCGTGGATCTTTGTATCCACCTTTGCGAACGATCTCATCCTCGATGCGGGCACGAAGTTGGTCCGGTGTCAGACCTTCAGCTTTAATTCCGACTGCGTGCATATAACTGACCGTGCCATCCGGTCCAATTCGCACGCCTTCCTGTTTCAAATCGGGACGATCGTAGAAGGAAAAAGTAAGTGTATCGCCAGGCCCGAGAGTGTATCTTGTCTGCCAGGCGGGAACTCCTGAACCGGAAATTCTTGGACCTACAGGCGGGAGTCGACGAAGCGACGGCTTGTCCCAGGGAATTTCCTGCTTTACCTCGTCTGAGAAGAAAGACGGCGTAGCGCGCAGAGTTGACTGCGGTTCGTCGCCTTGAACCCATGAACAAGCTACAAGAAGAGTTAAAAGAAAAGAAATACGGGATGCTTTCATGTCCATATTATTTGGAAATCTAAATCACTTAGTAATCTAATTTATTATAATTCCCATAAAAATCAAAACAATTTACTGTTTTATTTTCTAATAATTCTATCAGTGCCGATTTTCAAGACACCAAATCAGCAAAAATCGACCTACCCATTGCGGCCAGATTAGGGAATAGTGGCCGCGTCACCTCTATTTCGATGAGCACCAGTTCAACCGACTCAAACCAGGCCAAGAGCAGCACCCCTGATCTTGAAATTAAAGACGCTAAGCTGATTTTCAGCGCCGTTTGGGAGCAATTAGAGGAAGACTACGGTCAAGATCAGCTGCGCTTTCCCAAGGAGCTGATTCTACTCGGAGGTGCTCCCGGAGCTGGTAAAGGCACCAATACTGGATTTATCCGCAAGGCCCGTGGCTACACCTGCGATCCGATTGTTGTCAGCTCACTTCTCGATACGCCGGAAATGACGGCACTGAAAGATCAGGGAAAGATGGTTGGAGACCGCGAGGTAATTGCTCTCCTTTTCCGCGAACTGCTCAAGCCGGAATTCCGCGATGGTGCGATTTTGGATGGCTTTCCCCGAACCAAAGTGCAGGTCGAATGCCTCAAATTGCTGGTCGATAAGATCAATATCCTGCACCGCAAATTCCACGAAACAGATTTGGCAGCCCATTTTCGCAAACCAACCATCCACGCGATGGTCCTTTTCGTCGAAGAATCCACCAGTATTGATCGGCAACTAAGCCGGGGGCGCCAAATTGCGGCGCACAATAAGAAAGTCGAAGAAACTGGCGACGGAGAACTCCTCGAACTGCGCAAAACAGATCTGGATGAAGAAGCGGCACGGCACCGTTATCGAGTATTTAAGGAACAAACCTGGGATGCGTTGAAATCCCTGCGGGAAGTCTTTTTCTACCACTTCATCAACGCCGAAGGCAGCTTTGAAGAGGTCGAGAAGAACATCTTTGATGAGCTGCAATATCAGAGTTCACTGGAGCTGGAATCAGAGACCTTTGACCGACTGCGCTCGATTCCCCTGGCCAGCGAAATTGTTCTCCATGCCCGACAGGATTTAGTGCGCCGCCTTGATCATTACGAGAAAGATGAAACAGAGATGTTCTCGCGGGTGGTGGACATCATTCAGGATAATTTCATGCCGATCATCACCCGGCACGCCATCTCCGGGCAGTCCGTGGTGAGTTCGATTGATCCCATTTTCAGCGATCCCCTCGCCCTGGCCATGATTATCGACATCTTCTCCGAGCGGGGCTACCACGCCCGGATCGACAAGAAACTGGAGCAGATTCCCCGTAAGGTGAACCTGGAGACAGGTGAAATCGACATCAACAACCAATGGGTGTATCGAATTCACGTGTTCTTCGCAGGCTCCGAGATTCGCCGATAGGCTGGGTGGTTACGTAGAAATTGATACCTGAAAACGGCTGTTGTAGCGACCGATTCGAGGTGGAATCTTCCTCCATGTGGAAAGACTTCCTCCAGCTCGACAAAACAGGGTTAGGTCATGCACTCAACAGGGTTAGGTCATTGACCCAACAGGGTTGGATGGCCTGTTTTATTCTGATTTTCGGCGGAATCTCCTTAGCACAGGAGAAAAAAACAGACATCCCTACCGCAGCTATGCCGGAGAAGCACTTCGCTGTCTTCGACAAATACTGTCTGGACTGTCATGATTCCGCCACGGAGAAAGGCGGAGTCGATCTGGAGGATTTGGCGTTTCAGATTGATACCGTGGAGGCCGCAGAACGCTGGCAGAAAGTGCTGAATGTTATGAACTCCGGCGAAATGCCGCCAGAGAACAAGAAGCAACTTTCAGTAGAGGAAAAGACCAATTTCCTGGCTGACCTTTCGGAGCAAATGGTTGTTGCCCGAGAGGCGCTCAGCGATACCGGCGGCGTGATCACGATGCGTCGGCTGAATCGGCGGGAGTATGAGAACACCATTTTCGATCTCCTCGGCGTGGAAATTGAGGCAGAAAACCTGCCGGATGATGCCAATTCCGGCGGCTTCGATACGACTGGGAGCGCGCTGTTTTTTTCCAGCGACCAGTTTGAGCAATACCTGAATCTTGGACGGGAGATCATCGATCTTGCCTACCAGTTTGGCGAAAAACCCGAATCCCGAAAAATTCGGATCGAGGCGGAAGACGCGCCGAACAGGCAATCCGCATCCGCACTGAAGAAGCAACAACACAAGTGGGATCAGGCTCAGGCGTGGCGAGCGACGAAAGGAAAAAAGTCGCCCAAAGAGTTTGGGTTTATCGATGCAAACGATGTGAATTTTCATGAGCGGGTATTTCGACAACAGGGCAAAATCCACAAAGCCTATCTCGCCGATCCCCGGACCAAAAAAGGGATGACGCTGAATATTTCCTTCAATGGAGCTCTGGTGAGCACGATTGAGGTTCCGGCGAAATTCCCCAGAGGAGAGTATGTTATGCGAGCTCGCGTCGCCCGCCTTAAGGATGCCACGCCTGCTACGTCCTTCCTGGAATACGGGGAGAAAAAGAGCGGCAGTCAGGCGGGAGAACTTTCTTTACTGGGGTGCAAGCGCATCTCCGCCTCGATGAAGAAGCCGCAGGTTGTGTCCCTGCCGATCAAGATCGACGGCGAAACCAGCCAGACTTTTGGCCTGCGTCAGCGCACTCACAACAATCGCGACGCGTCCCGTCGATTGTTTTTGCAAACCCAGACGAAAACGGGACTCGGTCCGGACCCTGCCCTCTGGGTGGACTGGATCGAAGTGGAAGGCCCCATCATTTCCGACTGGCCTCCGAAAGGAGTCGCTACCCTTTTTCCGAAAGGCATGTGGTGGAACCAGGAAGATCAGGACGCCTACGCCCGGGAAATTCTCAAGAATTTCGCTACAAAAGCGTTCCGTGTTAAAGAACCCGGACCAGCCTATCTGAATAAACTGTTCGCTCTGTATCAAGCCGAGCGAAAAGAGGGGAAAAAATTTCAACATGCGATTAGAGAACCCCTGGCCGTTATTCTTGCCTCGCCCGGATTTCTTTATTTGGTCGAGCCGACCGAGGGATCAGAGACAGACCTGTTAAGCAATGAAGAAATGGCAGTTCGGTTGTCCTACTTTCTCTGGAGCGCCCCGCCTGATGAGCAGCTCTATCAGGCCGCCCAAAAAGGAGAGTTACTGAAAAACGGGCAGCTCGCGGCGCAGGTAAACCGCATGCTGGAAGACCCGCGCTCGGATGAATTCATCGCCAGTTTCGCTCACCAGTGGCTGCACATGGAGCGACTTGATTTCTTTCAGTTCAATTCACTGCTGTATCCGGAATTCGACGACAGCGTAAAAGAAGCCGCCCGTCAGGAAGTTTACCAGACGATCCGGGCAATTCTGGCGGAGAAACGACCTCTCGCTGATCTGCTCCACTCTGATCATGTCGTGATCAACGATACCCTGGCCAACTATTACCAAATCAAGGGAGTGCATGGTAGTGAATACAGGAAAGTGTCTTTGCCTGAAAAGTCACCGAGAGGCGGGCTCATGGGAATGGCTGCAGTTCACGCGATGGGCTCTGATGGTGAGCGATCCTCTCCGGTGGAACGTGGAGCCTGGGTATTGCGGACCCTGCTCGATAATCCCCCACCCCCGGCTCCGCCCAATGTTCCCCAACTCAGCAGACTGGAAGACAAGCTCCTAAGCTCGCGCGAATTGCAAACCGCCCACATGGAGGAAGCGCAATGTGCTCAGTGCCACAAAAAGATCGACCCAATCGGTTTTGGAATGGAAAACTTTGATGCCGCAGGCAAGTGGCGGGAAACGGAACTCCTGCAAAAAATCGAGCGCCGGAAAGTGCTCGAGAAAAAAGAAGTTCCCTTCGAGACAGCGGGGGCTCTACCCGATGGAACATCTTTCGCCGACTACTTCGAACTGCGCGATGCGATTGCCAAAAAGAAAGGCCAGTTTGAACGCGGCTTCACCAAAGCACTGATCGAGTATGCTCTCGGACGACCCTACGGATTTTCCGATGAAGCCCTGCGCGAAAGAATCCTCAAGCGCGCCCGTGGAAAAGACGGGGAAATGCGCGAGTTTATTATCGCACTGGTGCAATCGAAACCTTTTCGAACGAAGAA
>JAHDCN010000148.1:3144-6844 GCA_020629815.1 Verrucomicrobiota bacterium | reverse complement strand
GAACCGGCTGTTGCTCCTGAGCCCGGAGCAAGCGAGGTGGGGTTTGATGGTTGCACAGTGGCTGAAGTAACATCAGCACCCTCGTTTTCGTTTGTTTTGCATCCAGCAAACGCCAATGCGAGGAAAAGCAATACGGGGAGGTTCTGTTTCATGTCTTTCGTGTTCTGCGGAATGTAGGTAGGGCTGCCCGGCGCGAAAGGAAAAATCCTTCCGTTTTCGGGCTATTCGACTCAGATTTCCGAGATGAGGTCACGCAGTTGCTGCGCTTTCCATTGGCCGGGGGCATTCTCGGTTTGGAGGTAGCCGTAGTTCAAGCAGGAACCGGACCGGGCCAGAACGAGCCGGGATATTTTTCCCATTTTCCCCATTCCCATCAGACTTAGAGATACCCGGCTACCGAACTTTGCAATCACTTCGCTCATTTCAAAGACTTGAGGAAGGGTATCGGTGACCATGGCCATTTTCACAATATCGACGCCGAGTTCGTTACCTTCTTTGAGAACTTGTTCGATTTTCCCGAGCCCGGCGAAGGAAGAGAAGTTGTGGAATGAACCGACAACCAACACGCCTGCATCCTGTGCTCTTGATAAAAGTCTCTGAAACGCGTCCGAGTTTTTCAGTGTCTCGATCTCCACATCAATCAAGTCTGCCAGAGGAAGAAATTCGCTGTAGAGATCTAAACGTTTCGCGTCCGGCAGGTTGTTTTGTCCGCCTTCGTTCGGACAGCGTACCGTGATCAAAGTTGGAAGCGGAACCTGAATGATCGTGGACTTCACTTTCTCCAGATGGTCCGAAAGATCATCGAGTCTGTATTCCAGCACATCGCAGCCAAAGTCGGTAGCGCTGCTCAAAAATTCCAAATCATCAACTGTGGTCACCGTGGCCACCACTTGCGGATCAGAGAAAAAGTCCTTGGAGATTTTTGTCTTCACAATAAATACTGTCGGACGGAACGCGATCTATGCGGGAAAGCAAAGACGAATTTCTCTTCGCATCGCGGATAATAGATTGCACAGTTACGTTCGATCATGGCTGAGCCCGAACATTCTCCTCCTGCTCTTGAGGTGCACGACCTAACGGTTGCGTATCACAAAAAACCTGTGCTTTGGGGAGTGGATTTCGAAATTCCTCAAGGCAACCTTGTCGGCATTGTCGGACCCAATGGAGCGGGAAAGTCTACCTTGATCAAGGCCGCCATGGGTTTGTTGCCTTTGGCGAGTGGCTGGGTTGAAGCATTTGGAAAGCCTCTGGAAGAATGCCGCAACCGGGTTGGCTACGTGCCACAGCGGGAAGATATCGACTGGGACTTTCCGGTTAACGTGATGGACGTCGTGCTGATGGGACGCTACGGAAGGCTGGGACTTTTGAAGTGGCCGTCGCGAAAAGATAAAAAGATCGCTGCTGAATGTTTGGAAAAAGTGCGAATGCTTCCCTTTGCGGATCGCCAGATTTCCAACTTATCCGGAGGACAACAGCAACGGGTGTTTCTGGCCCGGGCTCTGGCTCAGGAAAGTGATCTCTATCTGATGGATGAACCTTTCGCGGGCGTGGATGCAGCCACGCAGGAAGCGATCATTACGTTGCTTCGCGAGCTGAAAGAGAAGGGCAAAACGGTATTTGTTGTTCACCATGATTTGGCGACAGTTCCCGAGTATTTCGACTGGTGCGTGCTGCTCAATGCCCGCCTCGTGGATTGCGGTCCTACCAAAGAGGTGTTTACGCCTGAGAATCTTGGTAAAACCTATGGCGGTCAGCTCACCGTTATGGCTGAAGTAGCTGAAGCACTGAGAAAAGACGAAGGTCTTGCCGTGACGAAAAAACACTGACTGTTACTCAGGTCTCAGTTGACTTTCGATAAACGATTTACGAAACTTTGGGCATGGCATCCCAGCACTACCTCATCGTTGCCTTGCCGGGCGAGGAACCAATTAGCTACACGATTACTGGCGACAAGATGACCCTAGGTCGAAGTCCTGATAATGATATTCAGGTTTTGGTACATGAGGTATCCACGAAGCATTGCGAATTTTCCAGCGTTGCCGGTGGCTATCAAATTATTGATGTTGGATCCAGTAACGGCACTCGTGTGAAGGGGCAATCCATTACGAATGGAAGAGTTTTCCTTAATCACCGCGACACGATTCTGCTTGGAGAAACGGTTTCTGCTTACTTCGTGACAGTTGATGAAAACGAAGAAGTTGACCCGAAAGCCACCATCGAGTCGATCGAGAATGGTGAAGAGGAGAAAAAAGAGGAAGAACCAGCCAAGCCAAAGCTGCCTACATTTAAAGCTGCCAAGCCTTTGAAGGCACCTACGGCTGTGTCTGACGAACAGTCCGGTGCCTCTACGGTGAAACTCCAGAAGTTGCCTTCTCCTGCAAAGAAAGCGGTTCCTTCGTTGAAACCTCCTTCGGTGAAAAAAGAAGCACCAGCGGCCGAGAAGTCTGCTGAGCCATCTAAAGCAATTACTCCGAAAAAATTAACGGCACCTAATGCGGAAAAATCAGAGCCAGCGGCAGAACCAAAGTCAGTCGCTGAGACTCCTAAGCTTGCTGTTCCAGAGGCTGTGAAGAAAGTTCCGAAACTGAATCAACCGGGCACCTCTGACGGAGGAGGAAGCGTCCCGAAACTGGCAACACCAGGGGGCGAAGCAGCGAAGAAAATTCCTCAGTTACAAAAGCCTGAGGGTGCCAAGAAAGTTCCCAAGCTGAACATTCCGAAAAAGGAAGACTAGAGTTGGCGACGCAGTAAACGGCACTTCAGTTTGTCTTCGGCACGGCAATCATGTCGATGAGCAATCCTGCATTCTGACTGCCGACATTTTTGATCTGCACTTTCGAAGCAGCAGGTGGTCTTTCCGGATCGAAGTAACTTGGTCGCAGTTTGTTGAGCGATTGAGAAACGGAATCTTCACTTACAAAGTAGGTGGCCTTGGCAAAGTGTTTCAGGTCACTGCCAGCCATACCGGAGATTTCCTCGAGTTGGTTGAAGACGGAGTTTACTTCATCATCCGAAGTCCCGGCGATCAGGCTGCGAACACCACCGATATAAATGATCTCGTCCCCGTGTATTCTTGAAACGCGACTGAAAACCGGTGACGGCTTTTCGCCTGTCGGCGTAAAGTAGCTCACGTTGCCATTCGGGTTCTCCTTTTTCGGTATCGCAGCGATTAACTCAATCTCAGTTGATCGTGATGCTGATGTCCAATCAACGTAAACGGCGGGTGGTAGTCCAAGTTTACCGAATGCAGTTTCGATCTCCCTTTCTACCACACGCCACTCCTTCATGGGTTGGAGAAAAGCTTTCACCCGTACTACATCTTCCGGCTTTCCACCTGCCTGCTGTAAAATATTCAGCAGTTGTTTCATCGTTTCCGCACTGGCGGAACCAATCTCTCCACTGGCTGCTCTACCGGAAATGTAGAGCACATCGCGCGTTGCCGGAAGCACTGCGGCCTTATCGCCCCAAAGTTCAACGTGCTCCGCTTTTTCTTCTCTGCCCGACAGAAAAA
This sequence comes from Verrucomicrobiota bacterium, assembly GCA_020629815.1. Taxonomy (GTDB): domain Bacteria; phylum Verrucomicrobiota; class Verrucomicrobiia; order Verrucomicrobiales; family DEV007; genus Arctic95D-9. The sequence continues at coordinate 3,333 of JAHDCN010000148.1, read as the reverse complement.
CTGCATCCAGCGCTGCCGGAGCCATGCCGGCAACCTTACCGGGAACAATCACAACAGCTGGCGTTTGAAAAGGCCAGGTGACGGCGACGCGACGTTCAGCTGCCGCAACAGAACCCGATACCTCTTCGTTTACGTAGAGGTTCACTTTCACCACTGATTTCAAATCAGTATCGAATTCTTCGGTGAGTT
>JAHDCN010000148.1:0-3044 GCA_020629815.1 Verrucomicrobiota bacterium | reverse complement strand
TGGCAAGGTAAGCGAAACCGTTGACCATCCGGCGTTGGAAACTACGTTGCTATGTGGCCAGCGAAGCAAAGCCTGATTTGATGAAGCAATTGCAGACGGTTCCCCACAAGCCGGGAGTCTATCTGCATAAGGATCGACTAGGGAGTGTTATTTATGTGGGTAAAGCACGTGATCTCCGAAAGCGTCTTGCTTCCTACTTTACTCCTTCCCGTCAGCGGTTGGCCGTTCACAAGACTCGTGCTTTGATTCAAAGTATTTGGGACTTCGAGTATCATGAAGTCCGAAACGAACCGGAGGCTTTGCTGCTGGAAGGCAAGTTAATCAAAGAGTATCGGCCGAAGTACAATGTGGCGTTTCGCGATGATAAGCGCTTTTTGCTGGTAAAGGTTCATCCCGAAGAACCGTGGCCAAGGTTTCAGCTAACCCGGCTGAAAAAGGATGACGGCGCCAGATATTTCGGGCCGTTTGCTCACTCCGGTGCGCTGCGCCGGACGATCTCCTGGCTGAACCGCGAATTCGGATTGCGCGCCTGCCGGCCAATGAATCCGGGGGAGAAGGATTACCAGCACTGTTCCAACGATATTATCAAAAACTGCTGTGCCCCCTGTATTGGCAAAGTTGATCGAGAAGAGTATCTGGCAAAAGTCGAGGAGGCTTGTTTGTTTCTCAAAGGCCATTCGAAAGACTTGCTGCGCAGTATCGAGGAGGAAATGCAGGAGGCAGCAGCGGCTCTGGATTTTGAGCGTGCCGCCGAGCTGCGTGATATGGTCGAGAACCTGAAGAAGACCCTGCGTCCCACTCGCCAGTTCCGGAAGAAAGGTGTGCCCGGCAAAGCGATCAATCCGGAGCAGGATGTCAAGGAACTGGGAGAGTATCTACAAATGGATCGAAGCCCGACCGTGATGGAATGCTTCGATATCTCCAATATTTCCGACAACCATATCGTCGCGTCGATGGTGCGATTTCGAGGCGGGGTGTCTGACAACAGCAATTATCGCCGCTATCGCATCAAGACGGTCAAAGGGCAGGATGATTTTGCCAGTATGGCAGAAGTGATTCGGCGCAGATATTCGCGTATCCTGCTGGAGGCGCGAGACCATGTGGGTGAGGAAGCCGCCAATGACACCCAGGAGAATCCACTCGACTCGATGCGCCGAATTGAACAGCGACTGGAGGAAAAAGAAGTGGAAGCTACCGGAAAGAAACGAAAGCCGTTCGTTCGTCTCCCTGATCTGGTTGTAGTCGATGGAGGAAAAGGCCAACTCAGCATGGCGATGAAAGAACTGCAACGCCTCGGCTTGCACGACCTACCGGTCATTGGACTCGCTAAACAACGAGAAGAGGTATTTCGCCCCGGAAATCCGGAGCCACTCCTGATTCCGCACGACACCGGTGCACTGAAACTTTTGCAGAGAATCCGGGACGAGGCTCACCGATTTGCCAATGGCTATCACCAGTTACTCATGAAACGAAGAGTGGAAGAGAGTATTTTGGATGACTGTCCCGGGATCTCTCGAAATCGAAAAGAAAAGCTTCTGTCCCGATTTGGCTCCGTCACTCGTTTGCGCAAAGCCACAGCCGAGCAATTGTCGGAAATTCCCGGTATTCCGATCAATTTGGCAGAAGACATCGTACATTTTTTGAAAACTCACCAATAATCGTGACGTATTGAGACTGTTACATGTCAGTTTTCCATGGTAGAATCCATTTAGTTTAGAAAACTTAGCTATTTACACCGTGTCTTCGATGCCTAAACCTTTTTCCGTTTTGCTACTCGTAGTAGGCTTGTTCTGGACTGGTAGTTCCGAGCTGCTTGCGCAGCGTGTAATTTCCAATCAGGACGATCCCGAAGCTCTGGTGGATCAGCCCGCTGTGCAGCGGCCTGTTCTTAGGGCTACTCCCATTGCGCCCGTAGGAGCTGAGCCTGGTGAAGCGATGCCTCCTCCGGAAACAGGAGAGGATACCTCAGACTCTGCAGTAGAGATTCCCGAGACGACGCCGGGGGCTAAGATGGAGGCAGAAGAAGAAGTGGAAGTCGATATCAAGGCGGACGTGGACGAAACCGAAACGGTCGATAAGGAAGAAGATTCCATTCTTAAATTTGCCCCGACTACCACGGAGGCGCCGATGACCACTATTCCGAAAAAGGAAGTGGATTTGACCGAAAAGTCCGAGCCGATTCGCCCTGATCAGATCGGTGCCGCTATTCTGACCGATCCGGACGCCAGGACCTTTACCTTTTCGATTCCTCCGCCACGTGGTCAGATTTTGGATCGCAAAGGACTCCCATTGGCCCAGAGCACAATTTCCTGGTATCTCGCGATTGATTTCCCGACCTTTGAATCTGATGTCGATGATGCTCAAATTGGTACCTTTGTCGCAGAGCGTTTAAAATATGCCAACGACCTTCTCGGCAAGGAATACAACCTGACCCCAAAACGAGTATTTCAACACTACGAGAATCGCCGCTGGATGCCGATGGTTTTTTCCGGTGCTCTCAGTGAGGAGGAAGTTGATTTGTTAAAACGTCAAAGTATCGACGGCCTAAAACTCCACCCCGTTTATCAGCGCTACTATCCGAATGGAGAGACACTCTCTCACGTGATTGGTTATGTGGGGCAGCGACCACCAGTGAACACTGGCCCCATTTTGGAAAACGAACCGATCTGGCGGGTGCCAAAAGGTGTTGAAGGTCTGGAGAAGTCTTTCGAAAACGAACTGAAAGGTGTCCCCGGGAAAGTGAATGTTCTCTACGACAAAGCCGGGGTAAAAATCAAGGAAGAGACGCTGTCACGTCCGGTTCCGGGATATAACATCGTGACCACGCTGGATTTGGAAATGCAGAAAATCGCGGAGCGTGTTCTGCGGCAGAATGTAAAGCACGGGGCTTTGGTAGTCATGGAGTGCCAAACCGGTGATATCGTGGCGATGGCCAGCAATCCTCAATACAATCCGAATGATTTCATTCCCTACATTTCGCAGGACAAGTTTTCTGAGCTGATGAACGACCCTTCGAAGCCCCTTTTCCCCCGGGCGTTTCGAGC
>JAHDCN010000147.1 GCA_020629815.1 Verrucomicrobiota bacterium | reverse complement strand
ATCACCTACGATCCTGCTGATATCGAGATCCCGCCGTTTTTGCCACAGAACGAGGACGTCAAAAAAGGCATCGCCGGCTACTACCAGCAGATCTCCCGCATGGACTGGGGTGTGGGCAAAGTGCTCGAGTCGCTGGAGAAAAACGGCAAGGCGGATGATACCCTGGTGATCTTCATTGCTGATCACGGCACCTCCGAGCCCGGAGCGATGGGCACTCACTACGAGCCTGGAGTGCGCGTTCCGTTTTTGGTCAGAAACCCGGATTCAAAAAAGCCCGGCAACGTCAATGAAGCGCTGGTCGCTTTCACCGACATCACCCCAACGATTCTCGACTGGACCGCCACTTCCTTTGACGAATATCCGCTACATGGACGCAGCATTTTGCCGATCCTCGACCAAAAAAATCCCGAGGGCTGGGATCACGCTCTGCTCAGCCATGTTGGTCACGACATTTTCGCCTACTACCCGATGCGCACTCTGCGGGGCAAACGCTACAAGTTGATTTGGAACATCAACTACCGCGCCGAGTATCCGCTGCCGATCGATACGGTACAGCGCCGCACCTGGGTCGCCAATCGGGAAAGCGGTTCAAAGATGATCGGTCAGCGAACGATCGAAGATTTCCTGCATCGCCCACAGCTGGAGCTCTATGATCTGGAAACTGATCCCTGGGAAACGAAGAACCTCGCCGATTCCGCCGAGGCAAAATCAATCAAAGATCAAATGATCGCCGAACTGGTCCGACGACTCGAGGAGCAGGAAGACTCCTGGCTGAGAAACTACCACCCCGAGAAGTCCGGGCAGTGAAAAAGGGCGGACCCAACAGGGTATGGCCACTGACCTAACCCTGTTGGGTCAGTGAGGTAACAGGGTTAGATGAGCCAATGTAGTGGTGATCTCTGATCGCCGCGGGGCTTTTCGTATTAAGCGGGTGGCGATCTGGAGATCACCACTACTTCTACTCCATTGCGAGGATGTTGGTCAGTTTTTCGCCGTGTTTTCGAATTTGTATCAGTGCCAGCACTGCGAGCCAAAGTGCAGCAGTTCCGACGATGCAGATGATTGCGAGCCTGGAATAAAACAGGCAGGTCCATTCGAATGCGACTTTGACTCTCTGGGAAAATGGAATGCCCCGCGTGCTGATCACCTGCACTTCGAGCAAAGAACACTTCACGGTGCAAAATTCGTTCTCTGCATCAAAATCCCCAAGGTTCACCCCGAGGTCCTGTATCTTGGATTCAGCTTCGGAGATTCGCTCTTCCAAGGTGATGAGTTCCTCGACACTGCCGGAGCCCAGCTTTTTCAGATCCAGCAGGGAAGTCTTGGTCGCTTCCAGTGTCGCCCTTTGAGCCTGCAGCATCTTGTATTCGTTTGTTTTGTCGACTTTGTCGATGCGAATGGATGCCAGTTCACCGAGGGCTCTGAGCTCGCCGATCAATTCATCAAACCGATCGGGAACAACTCCTATACCAAGGTGAAGGGTACGCTGACCTTCAAGACCGGAGTTCTGCTCGAACTGGATCAGGCCTTCGACTTTTTTTACGGCGGCACGAATCTTCTCTTCATCCTCCACAAAGGACTTCGACTTTGAGGTGACGGTTCCGACTTTTTCATACTTTTGATCGACCTGCAGGGGCACAGCTGATCCAGCTCCGGGTGCAGCTCCTTTCACCGCTTTGGTTGCATAGTTTTTCCCAGTGAACTGGAACCCTCCTCCCCCGGCGACTCTCTCTACACTCGCCTGCTGAGCCGGATGAGTGCGATAGCCATATCCGATCCGGATCACAAGAAGCAGCAGAAAACCGATCACAACGAGACAGAGGCATTTGGTAATTTTTCTCTTCATTGAGGAAGGCTACGTTGATCGGTAGCGATCTCTTTCATCCGGGGTAAGAATTTTTCGCCGTACCGGAACCGCGCTACGATTTAACTCGATCCAAATTCACGAAACCGTCTAACATGCGGTATGCGTTTGCTTGCGGTGTTGCTGCTATGGGTGTTTTCGGTTTCTGCTTCCTCTGCTCAGGAGAACTCGGATGCGAAGCCGTTTAATGTTCTGTTTTTGATCTCGGATGATCTCACGTCCACGGCACTCTCCTGCTATGGGAATCAAATTTGCCAGACACCCAACATCGACGCCCTGGCTGCGCGCGGAACCCGATTTACTCGTGCCTATTGTCAGGGAACCTACTGCGGCCCTTCCCGCGCCTCGTTTATGTCGGGCTATTACCCCCATGCTACGGGTGTGATGGGCTACACCAATCCGCGGCCGATTCTGGGTGACCGGGCGACCTGGTCTCAGCATTTCAAAAACAATGGCTACTACTCGGCGCGAGTCAGCAAAATTTATCACATGGGAGTCCCCGGCGGCGTGCAACTGGGAGGCGACGGTCGGGATCACGATAGCTACAATGGTGCAGATGATGCGTTGTCCTGGACCGAACGTTTCAACACTCCCGGCCCCGAGTGGATGGCCGCCGGAATCGGGGAAACGCTGGAGGGAAATCCCGATGGCAAAAAACCCGCAGTGGGTGGCAATACCTTCGTGGTGGTCGAGGCAGACGGAGACGACGATGTGCATGCCGACGGAAAGGCGGCAGTCAAAGCAATCGAGCTGATCAAAGCACACAAAGACAAACCGTTTTGGCTGGGGGTGGGATTCGTCCGACCACACGTGCCTTTTGTCGCGCCAAAAAAATACTACGAGCCGTTTCTGCCCTATGACAAACTCGAGCTGCCTCCGAAAATTGAGGGCGACTGGGATGACATTCCGAAACCGGGCATCAACTACAAGACCAGCCTGAATATGAAGATGGACATTCGGCGGCAAAAAAAAGCGCTGGGTGGTTACTATGCTTCTGTTGCCTATATGGACGCTCAGGTGGGCCGGGTGCTGAAGGCTCTGGAGGAGGCAGGAATCGCCGACCAAACAATCGTGATTTTCACCAGTGACCACGGATACCATCTGGGTGAGCACGATTTCTGGGCGAAAGTCAGTTTGCTGGATGAATCGTCTCAGGTTCCTCTGATCATTTCAGTCCCGGGAAAGAAGCCGGCCGTTTGTCACTCACTGGTCGAGCTACTGGATTTGTTTCCTACCACCGCAAGTCTGTGCGGTCTGGAAGTACCTGAGAGAATTCAGGGCAAAGATATTTCGAGCCTCCTGGATGACCCAGAGCAATCCGTTCGCGATGCCGCCTTTAGCACCGCGCCGATGAGGAAAGGGCTGCTTCTGCGCACCGATCAGTATTCGTTCATTCAATACGGGGAGGATGCAAAAAACGGCATCGAACTCTACGATGTGAAATCTGACCCGGGTCAATATACCAACCTTGCCGAAAAGGCGGACTTCGCACCTGTAGTGGAGAATTTCCGAAAGCAAATGCAGGCGAAACTGGTAGAAATGCGCTCCCACGACCTGAAATAGATCTCAGACCATCTCACCGTTTTCTCAGGTGAAATCGCCTCAGGTTGACCGATTCAAAGCTACGACCAATTAACTTGAAACGGATTTACCTGATTTGTCGAAGGAAAGGGTATGAGATTCCGGCTGCAAAGCGAACCCGATACACCATCACGGGAACGTTATTTGTGACTATTCCTAGCCATTTTCGGTCTTCCCTCTCGGTTATTTTATTAAAAAAATACCATTAATTACTGCTTTTATGGTTTTTATACTTTAATCGCCGTAGATAATATGGTATTTTAAATTAAATTTCCACCCTTCTATGAAGCGAATCCTGATCGTAGACGACAACCTTAGCCTTTCGGCGCTACTGAGAGATGCTCTCAGCAACGAAGGGTTCAGTTGTACTGTAGAGACTGACCCGACCAATGCATTGGAATCGGTGCGGGTTCACCGTCCCCACTTGATCATCCTTGATGCCCTAATGCCGGGCAAAAGCGGTCAGGAGTTGCTTAATGAAATGAGACTCACCGAAGGCTTTGAGTCTATTCCCGTAGTTCTTCAGGCACCAGCCAGCCATCACTTTCCTGAGAAAAAGTCTCCGAGAAACTGTCAGATCGTCAAAAAGTCTGACCACTTCCCGGTACTGCTCCACACCGTAAGAGAACTCCTCGAAACCGCAAAGGGCGGCATTTTCGATCAGTCGGACAACGAGCACGATCCACTTTTTTCTCCTCTAAACACGACACCAGATGAAATCCAACTCTCCCCAACCAGAAACACGTAACGGCGCACGAATTTTGCTGACCGGTGCTGCCGGTTTCATTGGCAGTCATACAGCGGAACAGTTGGTGATGAACGGTCACCAGGTGATCGGTCTTGATAATTTGTCGACTGGGCATCTCAGTAATTTGAACAACCTGAGAGGAAACCAGAATTTCGAATTCATCGAAGCCAACGTCCTTGATGAATACCGGTTCAACCGGGTGATGAAGCAGTTCCAGCCTCACACTATCATTCACCTCGCTGGATTAGTGAGCGTTGTTCAGGCGCAGCAGGAGCCTGCTATCAACTTTTCTCTGAACGTGCAGGCGACTGACCTGATTGCACGCTCTGCCGTGGCCAACGGCACCCGCCGGGTCGTATTCTCCTCTTCCGCTGCCGTCTATGGCGACCTGGAAGAGTATATGATTCACGAGGACAGCCCAACTCGTCCAATCGGGCTCTACGGTGCAGCCAAGCTGGCCTCAGAGAATCTTCTGCTCGGCTATGCTCGCTCCTATCCGCTGGAAGTGGTCTGTCTGCGCTATTTTAATGTTTACGGCGATCGCCAGGATCCGAAGAATCCCTACTCCGGAGTGATTTCGATTTTCTCCGACCGCTTCTCAGCCGGCAAACCTGTAAAGGTATTTGGCGATGGCGAGCAAACCCGTGACTTCGTCTCCGTCCGTGATGTGGCCCGCGCAAATCGTCTCGCGGCAACAGTGAATGAGATTCAAAGCGGCAGCCGGAATATCTGCACAGGCCAGAGCCGCTCGATCAATGATGTCGTGCAAATTTTTCAATCGATCTATCCGGAAGCCCCGAATCCTGATTACGCTGAATCCCGTGCAGGAGAAATCCTTCATTCCTGTGGTAACGGTGGCTATGCGGCAATGATGTTGGGATTCGAACCCTACGTATCGATGGAAGATGGCCTCAGCGACCTGGTGGCAGTTCAGAATCTGGCAAATTACTCGGCCAATTTTGTTTCCCCTGCTAGAAGGTCAACCGTACCCAAAGAAGCGGCCGCTCAATGAACCAACCTACCAGTCTTCGACTGGAGACAGTCAGCAAGAGATCCGGTTTCGCAGCCCTGCGGGAAAGCTGGGATGAGCTCAATCTCGCGTCAGCAAAGCCGGGCCCGTTTTTGGACTGGGAGTATCTGGATCTATGGTGGCAGCATCACGAAAAGGATGAAACGACGGAAGTCCACATCCTGATTGCACGCATTGAGTCGACCCAGAAAATCATCGGTTTCGCACCACTGATGATTGGCCGCAACGCTGATATATCGACTCGATTTCGATATCTCGGGTTCCTCGGAACCTATGGAAATATTCTTTCCGAATACGAAGATTTTTTGATCGCAGATGGTTGGCGGCAACAGGTGGTCGACCTTTTCGCCGATGCCATCCACTCCCCTTCCCTGCGCAAGAGGTGGGATGTTCTGGCGCTCTCTTTTGTTCCGGAAAACAGCAAGAATGTTGAGGCTTTCGCGGCTGCCCTAAAACAATCCCAGCGGATCAATCTTCAGCAAATCATTGAGCGCAAATCCTATACCATCACATTCGATGGTGACTACGAAAACTGGGTGGCAAGCCGAAGCAAAAAGTTCCGCAAGCATCTGAGAGCCATTGATCGCAAGATCCAGAACGAAGAGGATTTTCGGGTCGAGATCGGTTCCGATATTTGTAGTGGCGAAGAATTTCTCGATCACTTTCAGCGGCTCTGTGCCATGCGCTGGGGATCCGAAGGGGAAATCAGCCAAAGCGACGCCTTTCGAAACTTTCATACCGACCTGATCAACCGCTGGCAGAAAAGCGATCAGGTCCTTCTGACTCTGCTCTATTCGGGAAGCGAGGTAATCGGTGTCGAATATGGCTTTGTATTCGCAGAAAAATACTGGGCTTATCAGGGAACCTGGAACCCCGAATACAAACACCTCTCCCCCGCCTGGATTTCCCAAAGCGAAGTCGTCCGCCACAATATCGATAGCGGACTCAAGGAATTCGATTTCCTCCCCGGTGAAGAAGACTTCAAACGCAAGTGGTCGACCGGACACTGGACTGCTCACTTCTTTGAAGCAGCCAATCCTGCCACCCTAAAAGGAAGAGCGTTTCAGCTGGTTCGAGCGCTGATGAAGCTGCGGCGCAGTTTTGTTACATCTGAGTGATCGAATAGTGCGGATCATCTTCCGCGACCTCGACCTTAACCAGCTTGCCGGCGGTCTTGATTAGTTTCTGACATTCCGGACTCAAGTGACGCAGACGCAGGCGCTTCCCGGCCCGACGGTAGCGGTCGGTGATCGCATTCAAGGCTTCCAAACTGGAATAGTCCACCACCCGGGCTTCTTTGAAATCGATGATCACTTCATCCGGATCATCGCGCGGCGTCAGACGCTCAGAAAATTCGCGCACCGAACCAAAATACAGCACGCCATACAAGTTGTAGACTCGCACCCCGTCTTCGCGGTCCACACGATTTAGCCTCACATGTTGCGCAGATTCCCATGCGAAGACCAGCGCTGAAAGCACCACACCAACAAACACAGCCAGCGCCAGGTTGTGCAGGAATACCGTGACCAAGGTTACCGCCAGGATCACTAAGATTTCAGAAAGAGGGACCTTGTTGAAAGTTTGAAAAGTCGACCACTCAAAAGTCCCGATCACGACCATAAACATCACGCCGACCAGAG
>JAHDCN010000146.1 GCA_020629815.1 Verrucomicrobiota bacterium | reverse complement strand
AGGTGCACGAGTTTCCAGCCCTTGGTTCCCGAGTCGAAAAAAGTGAATTCGTTGACGAAGGGCTGGTTTTCAAAATGGGCGACGCAGCGCAGCACCACGACCCGCTTGGTGACTTCGGTTTCGCGGACGATTTCGAAGTCGAGGAAAGGGCCCATATCCTTGACCAGATTGCCGAATGCTTCGGCGACGCGCTTGGTTTCTTCCGGCTTAGCAGCGGTGGAACTCTTGAGGGCATTTTCCATCGCTTCGGCTGATCGGCCCTGTTTACAAAGGGCATAGAATCCGCTCACCTGTTGCTTTGGAGGTAGCCCCTGGGCGTTTGCAGAGACTGCGGTCAGGATAGTGAATGCGGTGAAAATCAGAGTCAGGGAGAAGAGGCGTGATTTCATAAGAGTCGAGGTTGGGTAAAAATTTTCTGAATTAGTGCCAAGATATTGGCGGATTTCGCGTTTTATGTCACTACGGATTTCGTGGATTTTCAATTGTAATATTTTCCGCCCTTGGGTTATCTTCCCGCTCCGCCGCCTGCCAGTCGGATTTCCGTTCTTTAGCACACATCCATGTCGAAACGAAATGCCATCCTGCTTGCTGTAGCGATTGCCCTGGTTCTGGTGGCCGTGTTGACCGATTTTGGCAGAAACCTGCCATTCCGCGGTTCGATGCGTCCGGATGAACTGCCATCGCGTCGTCCTGACCGTCTTGATGCCAAACTGCTGAAGCAGTTTGCGGATAAGCCGATCAATGAGATTATCGATTCTTTATCGGAGTCTGAGCCAGAACCGGAGAAGTCGACTGCCGATTCTCTGCTCGATATTTTGCCCAATGCGCCGATTCCTTTTCCGGATGATTCCACGCCGGGTGATCCGGCTGCGTTGAAGCGATTTGTCGATTCGGTGAGTTCGGGAGCAAACGGCAAGCCAACGCCGGTGGACCGCTGGCGCTTCAATTTGGCGGCCACGGCTCTAAATATTGCGGAGACGGACAGGCCGGAAACGTTGCGGATGGCGGCTACGCCGTCGACTGCTACGGAAAATTTCCCGGTATCGATGAAACGGGTTTCCGAGGATCTGAAGGGGCCAATTGCGGTTGGAAATTTTGATGGCAAGGATGGTGTGGAGCTGGTCAGTAACGGCGGGGCTCAACTGTCGACGGTTGCAGAAGATGGGACGATGACGCCTCTTGATTCGCTAAGTGGCGTGACAGGTGGCAATGGAGTCTACCCGGCTGACTACGATGGCGATGGCGATCTCGACCTATACATCACCCGACCCGGGCGTCTGCCGAATTCCCTTTTACAAAACGATGGCACGGGTCAGTTTGCGGATGTGACGAGCGAGCTGGGGTTGCTGGTGTTCAGCGATTCCACTTCGGCTGCGTGGATTGATTTTGATAACGACGGTTTTCTTGATCTGTTGCTGGGGAGTCGGGATCACCCGCTTGAGCTGTACCGGCAGAGCGAAGGCGGAACGTTTCAGCCGGTTGCCTGGGATTTGGCCCTGTGGATTCCTCATTCCGTTACCGGAATTGAAGTAGCAGACATCAATACTGACGGACTTCCGGATTTCTTTGTTTCGGTTGCCAATGCGAAGGATCGTTTGTTCCTAACAACTCCTGCGGAGGAGTGGAACAACTGGCGGTTTGCCGACGTGACGGGAGCTTCGAAGTTGCGAGGTAGTAAGAACGGCGCAGTAGCGAAGTTTTTCGATTTCGATAACGATGGGGATCAGGACCTGCTACTTGGTGACCGTGCTGATTCCGGTGAATCACTCAAGGTGGAGTCGATGTTGGCGGGGCCGGAAAAGATAGAAGCGGCTGCGCCTGAAGATGAGGAGGGAGCAGCTCCGGAAGCAGTTCCGCTGAGACTGTATCGAAATCGGGGTGATGGGATTTTCGACGATGTCAGCGAGTCGATTGAGTTTGCCGGGGTACAGGATGTGCAGGCGATCGGGATTGCAGATATCGATTCTGATGGTTTTGAAGATATTCTCGTCGGCTCTGACCAGCTGACGCCGAACCTGACTTTTTGGAATCGCCAGGGGCTGGAATTCCGTGATGTCACGGTTTCGAGTGGCCTTAGCTACCTGGATCAACCAACTTCGTATTGCTCGGCTGATTTGAATGGTGACGGCAATCTTGATTTGTTGATTTCGAATGGCAGGGGCGGCGCTCGTTGGCTCTCCAGTGAAGCGGTGGGAACCGGCTGGCTGACTGTGCAGCTGGAGGGGAATCGTCCCGGCACGCGTGTGGAACTGCTGGTCAGGGATCAGGATTGGGTGTTGCAGAAAGTAAATCGGGTCGCGCAAGCAGGTTCTCAAATTACCTTTGGTTTGGGGGATGCGAAAACGGTCGAGTCGATTGAGGTATTTGCTCCCGATCTGCAGGAGCCGGTGGCCAGATTGGAAAAACAGGCTCCGAATCAGAGTGTCATGATCCATATTCCTAAGGCACCCCGAAAGCGGGCGATTGTCCCGGTAGAAGAAAGGGCGGGTAGCTGATTTGGGTTTTTCCGATTAGGGCCTAAATGCGTCTGATCGAGATTTCCCGTTGTCGCGGCATTTTTTTTCCCTAAAGGTGGAGCGTCGCTTTCGTTATCGAAGGTAACCTCCAGAAAGAATGATCGAGCCTGTTCAATCCAGCGATGAGCTGATAGATGATTTCCACGGTGCGGACAATGTTACCGGTGCTATCCATATTTGGCGTCTGGGGCAGAACAGTTTCCTGATTAAATGGAATGGCTTCGGTCTGCTGATGGATCCCTATCTGACCGATTCGCTGACCCGAAAGCGCGACGGATCTACGCCGCCTCCGTTTACCGCAGCTTCTCCGCCGGTGGTCGATCCGCACCGGTTGAGTGGGGTTGATTTGGTGACTTGTTGCAATGCTCACCCGGACCATCTCGATCCAGAAACGCTAATGGCGCTGCGGGCTGCGAGTCCAAGCATGAAGGTGGTGATGCCCAAAGGGGTGGTTACCGGAGCAGAGTCTGAAATGGGGCCGGCCTGTCCTCCGATTGTACCGATCAACACAGGAACCTACGTCAAGGCGGGGCCGTTCCAGGTCCATGCTCTTCCGGCTGCGAACCCTGATCTTCCAGATGACGGCGGCGAAGATTCTCACAGTGTCTGCTACGTCATTTCCTTCGGGCAGTTTATTATTTTCCACGCAGGTGACACGACCTGGCATAAAACGTTGATTCGCGAAGTGCGGCGCTGGCCGATCAATCTTGCATTCCTGCCGATTAACGGTCGGGACGGGGTTTGCGAATTTGGCTACAATATGAATGGTTTCGAATCGGCGGCTTTTGCAAAGTCGGTCAGTGCTAGCCTGGCGATTCCTTGTCACTACGACATGTTTCTAGAGGACAATGTGACCACGGAGGAGTTTGAGTCCTGCTGCGAACGTCTGCACCAGCGCTATCGGGTGATGGAACTGGGGCAGAGAATGACAATGGGGCCGCTCACGGACCCCAGCGCAGGAAAAGGGCAGGGGACCTCGGAATACCGGGATCTCGGATACTAGCTTGAGGTAGCCCGATGCGAATCTTCTATCCGTTGGCCGCAATCATTCTTCTGTTGTTCGCAGGTGCACTATTGTTTGCTCAAGAGGGGGACTCGGCGGCTTCTGAGTCGCAGAAAGTAGTTCCGCATTTTGAGAAAGGCAGTCGATTAGTTTTCATAGGTGACTCGATCACCGACATGAAGTGGGGGCGTAATGAGAAAGACCGGAATCACTATCTCGGACATAGTTTTGTATTTCTGCTGGCTGGTCGTATCGGGGTGGATCAGCCGGAGAGTGAACTCGAGTTTTTCAACCGTGGTATCAGTGGCAATACCGTAGGTGATTTGCGCAAGCGGTGGCAAAAAGACTCGATCGAGATGAGCCCCGATCTGTTGACGATCCTGATCGGAACCAATGATGTAGGGCGTGGTGTGAGTCCCGATGAATTTGAACGTGATTATCGCCACATTCTTCAGCAGAGCCGGAAAGAAAATCCAGAACTGCGTCTGATCCTGATGGACCCATTTGTCCTGCGATCAGGTAAACTTACGAATGAGGATGCCTGGCAGAAGCGACGTACTGCGACGGACGAGCTGCGCAAAGTGGTTGGCAAACTGGCGCAGGAATTTGATGCAGTGCACATTCCACTTCAGGCAATTTTCGATGAGGCGGCCACCCGCACGAAACCGGAAGACTGGATTTGGGACGGAGTTCATCCGCTTCCAGCTGGTCATGAGCTGATTGCCAGAGAGTGGCTGAAGAAAGTTTCGGAGCGCTGGTCCGAAGTGAAGTGATTCCATTTCAGGAGCCCCGGCAATGCTGTTTTGGGGGATTTTCTGAAGAAACTTTGAACAAAAGGAGGTTTCTATCCGTCCGACAAAAGGGGGCGAGCTACAGAAAATCCTCGCAAAAGTTTCAGAGTTTGTCCGAAAAATGGAGAAAAAGTGAACTTTTTCTCTCAGAATTGATATTTTTATCAAAATTTCATATTTTTTATAAGAATGAATTGGACAAAGCTCAAAAAATGGATATACTTTTCTCACCTTGGTAACGCAAGGTTTCATTGTTAAGTTGTTGTTGTGACCGGGGGTAGTGTCCCGGTTCTATAAAAGAGGCTCTCCCAACCGGAGAGCCTTTTTTACGTTCTGGAGGAAAGGTATAGAGGAAGCCTGCTGGTGATTTGGATACGGAAGGACAGAATTCCTCTTTTCTCAGGAACCTCGGTGCGGTATATTCGCGGCTATGACGGGTCTGGAAGATTTGCATGAACCACCGCGGCCTACCAATCGCGCACCTACGATCGCTTTGGGAGCCGCTGCGGTTTTGCTGCTAATCGTGGCGGGGATGAGCTATCACCGCTACATGGAGAACAAATACGAGGAGCGGGAGAAAGAGAAACTCTCTCAGCTCGGCTATGCTCAGCCCGGGTATGGGCAGCCGGCTCAGGGCTATCCAGCCGGCCAACCGGGCCAGATGCCACCGAATCAGGCATATCCTCAACCTCCCGCCGGTGGGCAGTTTCCGCAGGCTGTCCAGAATCCACCGAATTACAATCCGGCCGCTGTCCCGACTCAGCCAGTCGCACCAGTAGCAGACCCTGTTCAGGATGCGCAGATTTCTCAAATGCAGGAGGATTTGGCGCGAATGAAAAAGCAGACGGAGGAAACCGAAAAGCGCTACAACGATTTGGCCCGGCAGATGGAACGGGAGGCTCAGGATTTACCGGCTCCAACGCCTGGGGCGATCAGTCCGGAAGTTCCCTCCTTTTTGGAAACCGATCCGGCCAGTCCGGCAGCGGGAGCCCCTGCTGAAGTGCAGGACACCATTTCCCGAATGAAGCGTCAGGTGCAGGTAGCGCCTTCGTTGGGCAAAGTGATGAGTTATGATAATGAGTGGGGGATTGTTACCTTTGATGCCGGTTCCACTTCCGGTGTCTTAAAACAACAGCGTTTTGCAGTTCGGCGTGGCTCAGACATTCTCGGCTGGGTAAGAGTCGAGGAAGTCTACGAAACCGAATCAGTTGCTGTGCTGGTGACCAAGAACGCCGACTCTGACATCTCATTGAAGCCGCAAGTGGGAGATGATTTGATTCAGTTCGAGCTGTGAGGGGAGATCGCCTGGCAGACAAGGTGATCCTAATCACCGGATCAACCACTGGAATTGGGAAAGCGATTGCGAAGGCGTGCCTCGACGAAGGTGCCCGGGTGATCATACATGGGCTGGAGCCGGAGCTTGCAGAGTCAACCTGGGCAGAGCTGGATCCTGACCGAAGTAGAAGCGATGCGTTGGTAGCGGATCTGGTCGATTCAGAGAGTCCGGCGTTACTGCGGGAAACGGTTTTAAGACGATTCGGAAAAATTGACGGCCTGGTGAACAATGCAGCCCTGGTTGGTTCAGGAAACATAGAATCCACCGACCGGGAGAGTTTTCAGCGATTTATCCGAATCAATACCGAGGCTCCGTTTTTCCTGATCAAGGAGCTGCTTCCGGAACTGGAGAAAACTCGCGGCTCTGTGGTCAATATTGGCTCGGTGAATGCCTACTGCGGGGAGCCTGATCTGTTACCATATTCGATTTCCAAAGGCGCCCTGATGACGATGACTCGCAATTTGGGCGATACCTTGCATCGCGAATATGGGGTGCGGGTGAACCAGGTGAATCCCGGCTGGATTCTTACCGAAAATGAAAAACTGCGGAAACAGGAGCACGGTCTTCCAGAAGACTGGCCCAAGTTGCTCGGTGCGCAGTTTGCTCCGAGTGGCAGGATTTTTGATCCGTCCGAGATTGCTGCCGCTGTGATCTATTTCCTGAGTGATGAGAGTGGACCGGTCAGCGGATCTGTTCTCGATATCGAGCAGCATCCGTTCATCGGTCGCAATCCGCCGAAAGAGATTTAGGGGGCTCAGGCCCCCTTTTTACGCAATCACTTCGTGAATCGGCTCGGCACCTTCGACTCCGACTAGCTTGTGATCGAGCCCGCCGTAGAAGAAAGTTAGGTGATTCGGATCGAGCCCCATCAGACTCAGGATCGTGGCGTGGAGATGTTTCACATGGAAGCGATTCTCCACTGCTGCTGACCCGAGTTCATCGGTTTGCCCAATAGACACTCCGCCTTTTACGCCGCCGCCGGCCATCCACATGGTGAAGCCGTAACTGTTGTGATCGCGGCCAGTGCCTTTAGCATACTCAGCAGTTGGCTGACGTCCAAATTCTCCGCCCCAGACAACCAGAGTGTCGTCCAGCATACCGCGACGCTTCAGATCTTTCAGCAATCCGGCGATCGGTTTATCGGTGCGGCCAGCGTGCTTGTTGTGATTGGTTTCCAGGTCGCCGTGAGCATCCCAGTTGTCATCGTTGTGCGCGCCACCGGAGTAGATCTGGATGAAACGAACGCCTCGCTCCACCAAGCGACGCGACAGCAAACACTTGCGTCCGAAGTCGTCAGTTTGATCGGTGCCAATCCCATACAGTTCCTTGGTTTCCGCATCTTC
>JAHDCN010000145.1:4908-7021 GCA_020629815.1 Verrucomicrobiota bacterium | reverse complement strand
GAGGGGCTGAGTTCTAAGCGAGGTCACTTCTGATTGTTCTTCTTTTTCCTGGCTTGTTTTTTGCCTTTGGACTCGGCCTTTTTCTCTTCTCTTTCTGCCTCGAAAGCTTCCATTGTTGGGTCGCCAATCTTCTTCATGAAGTCTAAAAGCTCGGACTTCATTGACTCGATTCGCTTGGCATTTTTCGGATCGTTGGCAAGATTCTCGGTTTCGAAGAAGTCTTTGTCGATCCGGTAGAGTTCATACTCCTCGGGGTGAGTGACGTGTTTGACCTTAGTGGCGGCCTTCTCGTCGGATTGAGCCAGTGCTTCCCATTCACCCCAGGGAATGGAGAAGAATTTTCCTTTCGAGTAAAAGTTGTTCCAGATGTGCTTCTTCTCCCGATCCGGGCTCCACACCAGTTTCCAGTCATCACGAATGATCGCGCGTTGCCAGGTCGGGTGAACATTACTGAGATAGGCGAAGTCGCGGTGCTTTTCGCTGGTTCCTTCCAAAACAGGGCGGAGACTGAAGCCATCGAGTTTCGGGTCATCGCCGCCCGCCAAATCGACTAGAGTAGGAACGATGTCGCAATACTGCCCCAGGGCTTTTGTCCTGCGATGCTCAATTTTTCCAGGCCACCGGATCAGGCAAAGACTCCGGTTGCCGTGCTCGTAGACGCTCCATTTGGCCCGTGGCATTGCGATGCCCTGCTCGCTCAGAAAGATGACAACAGTATTGTCTGCGACTCCCAATTCATCTAACAAGGCCAGTGAAGCACCTGTGTGAACATCCAGTTGTTCTACTTCCGCTGCATGACGGGCCAGCGCTTCTCTGGCGCCCGGTGTGTCGATCCAGTGCTTAGGCAAAGGGAGTGAGGCCTGCTCAAAATTGCCAACTTCCCCTAAATCCCAGGGGTGATGAGCGTGAATGGAGCCCACGACCGCGCAAAAGGAATCCCCTTTATCCAGTGTGTTTTTCATGAAATTGCGCAGGCCATCGGTCTGAAAACCATCGGTTGAGCCGTTAGCGCCTGCCGGGAACCCCGGAATTTTCGCGAACGCCTTGCCTTTGCTGAAATGCGATTTGCCAGTGAGCCCGACCCGGTAGCCTAGCGGCTCAAGATGATCGACGATGCTCTTTACATTCGGGCGTTCGATTTGCGCTGCGTTCGCTAGCTTGCCATTGTTGATGGGGAGTAGCCCCGTGTAGAGCTCCGCCCGAATTGGGCCGCATTGGGAAACGGTGCCATAAAACCGATCGAATATCAGTGACTCCTTCGCCAGTTTGTCGATGTGTGGAGTCCGGGCGAAACGCGCTCCTGTGCAGCCGAATGCGTCGTAGCCCACGTCGTCACCAATCACGATGAGAATGTTGGGCTTCTCTTCAGCATCTAACCAAGTGAAGAGGCAGAGAATGAGGCAAAGATGAAGGAGACTGTATTTCATAGACCGAAATGAATAAGCCTTAATCAAACGGAGCGCCAGTCTGATGAGACCGACCGATAACCCCGTTTGCTTTCTGAGTGAACCCTGTTTGCCCGTTGACCTAACCCTGTTGGGTCAAAGCTTCCCTTCCGAATGGTGCAAATTTCGGCTCCGAAAAAGACATTTTCGTCACGTATTTCACCTTTCCGAAAGACTTTGTGAAATTTTTCACAAATTGCGGTTGCGTGGCCAACTTCTATGTATACCATGCGCGCAGGACGAGGTTTTTTTTGGCTTCGTTCAGCACCTCTCACGCGACTGTTTGAAGTCGAAATGCAAGCCGCTTTTCTTAGTTTTCTATCTCAGGATTATGGAGCAATCCTCGCTGCAGGAGGCTTGGCGCCTGATAAAATCCCTGGTCTGGGTTGGTTCACCAACTCGATCTTCGTAGCGATCGTTGTAGTTCTTCTGGTTCTTTGGTTTTGCCGGATGGCGACCAAAAAGATGTCGCTGATTCCAGACAAGAAGCAAAACTTCGTCGAGTTTGTTATCGAGTTTCTCTACAACCAGGTGGAGGCGATCGTTGGAAAAGATGTGGCCCCTCGTGCCTTTCCTCTGTTGGCGACGATTTTTATTTTTGTGTTGGTCGCTAACTACTCGGGTTTGATGCCGGGGGTTGGCACTGTCGGTTTTGGTCCGACTAAGGC
>JAHDCN010000145.1:0-4808 GCA_020629815.1 Verrucomicrobiota bacterium | reverse complement strand
TTCATGTTGCTGTGGGCTTATTTGACAGTTCGTGAAATTGGAGTAGGCGGATTTATTAAGCACACGTTCGCACCGAAGGGTGGGGTGAAGGGCTTTTTGTGGTGGGGGTTGCTACCGATATTTATCATGGTCGGTATGGTTGAGATTGTTTCAATCGCAGCGCGGCCCGTCTCACTCTCCCTGCGTTTGTTTGGTAACGTTTTCGCTGGTGAGACTCTGCTATATACAATGGGTGGTCTCGGTGAGATGATGGGCTTTAATGCGATCGTTTCCGGGATTATGCGGGTCCTGGTTCCGATTCCTTTTTACTTCCTAGAGCTCCTTGTAGGGATTCTTCAGGCGATGGTTTTTGCGCTTTTGTGCGCGGTTTATATCAAATTGTCTACCACTCACGACGAGGAGCACGATCACTGATAAAGAAAGAATTTTTCCGTTCGTGACCATACGCAAAGAGTGGGCGGCGGTGAAAAGAAACAACCTAATTAAATAGAAGAAGTTATGATGATGGAAATGCTTCCAATGCTGGCTGAGTTCAACGGAAATTTCGCTCTTGGTATCGCTGGTGCCGGTGCGGCTATTGGCGTTGGTCTTACCGGAATGGCTGCTGCACAAGCTGTCGGACGTAATCCTTCCGCCTTTGGTAATATCCTGACGATTGCGATTATCGGGATGGCGCTTGCTGAGGCGATCGCGATTTACGGTCTGATTGTTGCTCTGCGTGGCTAAAATCAATTTACCGGGCGGTCTCCGGGCCGCCTGGTTTTCTTCTTCTCTCGATTTTACTAACTGCTTCGAAAAATGGAAGTCTTAGACATGTTTGGATTCGACTGGGGGCCGTTCCTGGCTCAGGTCGCGATTATTTGCATCGTTTACTGGGTGCTGAGCAAGTATGCTTTCGGTCCGGTGATGGAGATGGTTGAAGCTCGCCGCAAGCGAATTGCTGAGGGTGAGGCGAATCTGAAGAAGATCGAAGAGGACATGGCGAATGCAGAAGCCAAGGTCCAGGCGATGCTGGATGAGGCGAATGCGGATTCCGAGCGTTTGATTTCTGAAGCTCGCGAGAGTGCTGCTTCCGTTCGTGAGCAGAAGACCCAGGAGGCGATCAACGAGGCGCAGCAAATTACCGAGAAAGCTCAGGCGGCATCCAAGTTGGAGCACGAGAAGGTGATGGCCGAGCTCAAAAAGGATTTTGGTCGTCTGGTTGTGGACGCTACTTCCAAGGTGTCCGGCAAGGTGCTGAACGACGACGATCAGAAGCGCATCAACGAAGAGGCGGCATCTCAAGCGTCTCTGTAATACGATTTTGTAACAAGGTATGGCAACGGCAAAAGAGAATCAGCGGACTGCGCGCAAGCTTTTCACCGCCTCGATGGAGGATGGGAAGCTGAATGTAGATTCGGTTCGCAAGATTGTTGCCAAGTTGTCATCGGAGAAGCCGCGGGGCTATCTGGCGCTCATTAATGCATATTGGCGACTGGTCCGGCTTGAGCTCGAGAAGAGTCAGGCCTTGGTGGAGAGTGCTACTCCGCTGACTCCAGAGTTGAAAAAACAAGTGCAGGCTGACCTTGAAAAGAAATACGGCGACCAGCTGAATATTGAATTTACTGAAGACGAGGAACTCCTCGGTGGCATGAAGATTAAAGTGGGCAGTGATGTTTGGGACGGGACTGTGAAGAACCGACTGGAACGTCTGTCCGGAAAAATCGGCTAATAAGAACCGAATAATTTACCAACGATAACAAACGAAACGATTCACCTGACGAGCAAAAGTCATGAGTAATATTCTCCAGGAACTGGAATCCGAAATTGCGGCCCTCAAAACGTCCGTGTCGAAATCAAATGTCGGCATTGTGCGTGAAGTAGGTGACGGTGTAGCGAAAGTCGAAGGGCTGAGTGATGTGATGCTCAACGAGATGGTTGAGTTTCCCGGCGGTCTCTACGGGCTGGCTTTGAACCTCGAGGAAACCGAAGTCGGTTGTATTCTTCTCGGTGAAGGGCTTCACATTAAGGAAGGCGACGAAGTTAAGTCTACCGGACGTCTTCTTTCTGTGCCGGTCGGCAAAGCGATGCTGGGCCGTGTGGTTGATGCGCTCGGTAACCCAATTGACGGTAAAGGCGACATCAGTGCTGAGGATGTATATCCGGTTGAGAAGATTGCTCCCGGTATTATTCCTCGTCAGTCAGTTGGTGTTCCGATCCAGACTGGTATCATGGCGATTGACGCGATGATCCCAATCGGTCGTGGTCAGCGTGAGTTGATCATCGGTGACCGTTCTACTGGTAAAACGACCGTTGCGGTTGATACCATTATTTCCCAGGCTAACCAGAATAAGGCGGCCGAAGAAGGTAAGCTGAAGGATCACAAGCCTGTTTATTGTATCTACGTCGCGGTTGGTCAGAAGTTGGCTAACGTCGCGCGGACTATCTCGACTCTCGAAGAAGCCGGTGCGATGGAATACACCACGGTTGTGACGGCTTCGGCTTCCGATTCCGCTACTAACCAATATTTGGCACCATACGCTGGTGCTGCGATGGGTGAGTGGTTCATGGATAATGGCATGGACGCCCTGATCGTGTTCGATGACCTTTCCAAGCACGCGGTTGCTTATCGTCAGGTTTCTCTGGTTCTGCGTCGTCCTTCCGGACGTGAGGCGTATCCCGGTGACGTTTTCTACCTGCACTCACGCCTGCTGGAGCGTTCCGCTCGCTTGAGTGAGGAAAATGGCGGTGGATCTCTTACGGCGCTGCCGATCATTGAGACTCAGGCTGGTGACGTATCGGCTTACATTCCGACCAACGTGATTTCGATTACCGATGGTCAGATTTTCCTGGAAACGGATTTGTTCTACCAGGGTATCCGTCCTGCGATTTCTGTGGGTCTCTCGGTTAGCCGGGTGGGTTCATCTGCGCAAACCAAGGCGATCAAGAAAGTTGCCGGTACTACTAAGTTGGATCTGGCTCAGTTCCGCGAGCTTCAGGCGTTTGCCCAGTTCGGTTCTGATCTCGATGAGAAAACCAAAGCTCAGTTGGAGCGTGGGGAGCGTATTGTGGAGCTGTTTAAGCAAAACCAATACTCGCCGATCGCGACAGAGTTGGAGGTTTGTCTCCTTTGGGCGATGCAGAATGGTCACTTCGATGACGTTCCCGTAGATAAGGTGAAGGACTGCCAGGAGAAACTGGAAGAGTTCCTTACCAGCCGGAAGGATTCCCTGCTTGGTAAGCTTCGTGAAGAAAAAGCAGTGACCGACGAAATTGCTGACGAGCTGAAGCAGGCGATTGAAGACTTCAAAGGAAGTTACAAAGCCTAAAGGGAATTACCGTTTTTATCTGAATTGACGATTCATGGCTAATTTGCGCGACATCAACAGACGGATCAAATCCGTCAAAAACACCGCTCAGATTACCCGGGCGATGCAGCTCGTGGCTGCTTCGAAAATGAAGAAAGCGCAGGATCAGGCGACTTCCGGTCGTGCCTATGCTGACTTGATGAATCGTCTGCTCGTGAATCTTCGCGAGAATATTGGTGACGAGGAGCATCCTTTGCTCACTGAGCGTGAAGGTAAAGAGCTGATCGTTGTTATCAGTTCCGACAAAGGTCTTTGTGGCGCTTTGAATACCAACCTGTTCCGTCTGGCGATGGAAGAGGCCTCCGATGGCGCAGCCTTTGTGACCGTCGGCATCAAAGGAAAGCAGTTTCTGGCCCGCCAGGGAAAAAACCTTCTTGCTGACTTTCCACTCAGCGACCCGCTCGAATTTGCGGAATCCAAGCAGCTGTCTCAGTTTATCATTGAGCAGTATACCGAGGGCGAATTTTCCACGGTGAAAGTGGCGTTTACCAACTTCATCAATACGATCCGTCAGGAGCCAATGGTGGAGACGCTTCTGCCTGTCCGCCCGATTGATTTGGGACGCGATAAGTCCTACGTCGGCATGGGCGAAGAGCCCGAGCAGGCTGAAGGCCAGAGCGATGGGCCGGAATATGGCGGTTACATTTTTGAACCATCCGCGACTGCCGTTCTCGACACGATCGTGCCGCAGTATGTGGACTACGAAGTTTACCAGATGATTCTCGAATCACGGGCTTCCGAGCACAGTGCCCGGATGGTGGCCATGAAGAATGCTACCGACAACGCCAAGACGATGATCAAGGATCTGACTCTGGAATACAACAAGCAACGTCAGGCTGCGATTACAGCTGAGTTGCTGGAGATCACGACCGCCATGAAGGCACTCGAATAGCAGAAATAACAACGCTTCGTAATCTCCTTACTACTATCATTTACCCTTTTAAAACAGTTACACCTTTTACTCAAAGAACATGAGCAACATAGGAACAATCGTCCAGGTGATCGGCCCCGTTATTGATGCCGACTATTCCAATGCCTCCAAACTGCCCGAGATTTATAATGCTCTGGAAGTTGAGTATGAACTCAATGGCGAGACAACCAAACTGACCCTGGAAGTGCAACAGCACCTGGGTGATGGCTGGGTTCGCGCGGTTGCGATGTCCAGCTCAGAGGGTTTGAAGCGTGGTCTTGATATCGTTGATACAGGTGCACCAATTTCCGTGCCAGTAGGCGAGGGGATTCTTGGTCGTATCTTCAACGTGACTGGTGATGCAGTGGATAACCGCGGTCCGGTCAATGCCGATAAGCAGTATCCGATTCACCGTTCTGCTCCTGCTCTTACTGACCAGTCGACTTCTGCTGAGATTCTGGAAACCGGAATTAAAGTGATCGACCTGATCTGCCCGTTTACCAAAGGTGGTAAGGTTGGTGCGTTCGGTGGTGCGGGTGTTGGTAAGACCG
>JAHDCN010000144.1 GCA_020629815.1 Verrucomicrobiota bacterium | reverse complement strand
GCATTCAGATACAGGTTCGGCAAAGGGTAATTGTTCTTCTGATCGAAGGCGAGGTGACGACCGTGTTCGAATCCGCCACCGGCGAATAATACCGGCATATTGCGGTTATCGTGACTGGACGCATTACCCAGGTTCGAAGTCAGCAAAACCATCGTGTCATCGAGTTGGCCGTTACTTTTCAACTTACGAAGAAAGTTTGCCCATTCATTGATCACTGCTTCCTCGACGATGGTGAGTTGATCGATTTTCTCTTCGTCGCGACCGTGGTGACTGAGTGAATGGTACCCCTCATCGACACCTTCCAGATCTTTCAGGCGTCCGTTTCCAGGAAGGTGCAGCGTTGCAAATCGAGTGGAGTCTGTTTGCAAAGCAAGAGCGATCAATTCCAGCATTGCCCGCTCGACCGATATGGTATTGCTACGGTCTACTTTGGTCGGCGCTTTCATGTCGACTTTCGGCTTTGGCTTTTTCACCCAGGCCTCTCGGTCTTCCAGTCGCTTCTCCAGGTCGCGGACACTGGTGAACCAATTATCGAGCTTGTCCTTGTCCCCTTTACCCAGCTCCCTTTGTAGGGACTTCGCTTCTGCGCCAATGATATCCATCACGCTGCGTCCGCCCCGAATCAGTTCAGCATTGTCCTTTTTTTGCTGAGCTGAGTCCTCAACAAACAATTGATTAAAGACAGTTACCGGATTGTCTTCTGCAGGAATCATCGCCCCGTTCTCTGTGTAGGACGGACTTGTTTCACTGCCGGTATTCAGGATCAGGGAAGGAAAACGGGTTTCGTGACCAAGGTGTTTGGCCATCAACTGATCGAGAGAAATGGTATTCTGCGTTGTGCTGTCTCGAGCATTGGGGCAGGCGGAAAAGATACTGCCTTCTGCGGTGTGACCTCCGGTGACACCGGGGTGAGATGAGCCGGAAACGATGGTAAAATCATTGCGCAAATCCTTCAGCGGTTTGAGGTAGGGCGAGGGCTCGTAGTTTTTGCCCGCCTTCTTTGGCACCAGATTCGGCGCGTGTAAACCGAGAGCCAGACTGACACCAACAAACCGTTTCGCTTTTGGACCGGAAGGTTTCTTTTCGGCGAAAGCCGGGACCATAGCGTCCAGCATGGGCAATCCCATTGCAATCCCGGCATTTCGGATCAAGTGACGACGGGACAACTGTTTGCCAGTGGATACGTAAACGTTCTTCATGGTTACGGTATATTATTTGACTCTGAAAGCATCGGTCGAAACGACTGCATGTAAAATGGACCTCATGCCGTAATTTTTCTCCCGGGCATGTTTGACGATTTTCGCCAAATCATCGCGATCACTGAACCGCGGAGGTGCTCCTGTCGCGAAGGTGATCATCTGCTTGCCAATGTTACGGGCGAGCAGATCGGGCTGGTCGACATAAATTTCTTTCCAGGTTTTGATTCCGGGGAATTTTTTGCCGTCAGGAGTGACGCCGGTCGGGTTTACTTTAGCGGCGTTTTTGCCCTTTCCGTATACCGTGCGCCAGCGACCGATTGGATCAAAGTTCTCGAGAGCGAATCCAGCCGGGTCGATTTTCTGATGGCAGCCCATGCAGGATTCGCTGGTACTGTGCTTGGCCAATTGATCACGGATACTCACAGCTCCCCGTATGTCCGGCTCGACAGCCGGGATTCCAGGCGGTGGTGGCGGAATGTGTCGGCCGAGAATCCTTTCATTCACCCAAACACCTCTCACAACGGGTGAAGTAGTAGTGCCGTTGGCTGTCACCTTGAGGATTGCTCCCTGAGTGATCAAACCACCGCGTGGATAATCACCGAGGCTGACTTTCTGCAAGCCCTCCCCCGGCTTGAGTTTGACGTTGCCCATCGAATAAAAACGGGCCAGCCGCTCGTTGAGAAACGCAAAATCGGAATCAATCAGGTTAGTGACGCTCAAGTTTTTCCGCATCATTTCCTTAACGAATGCACGGGTTTCCTCCAGCAAGGAAAGACGAACAACAGGGTCATATGCGGGATACAAACGCCGGTCTGGTGTTGTCTCGTCGATGGCTTTTAAGTTCAGCCACTGATCGGTAAAATTGGCGATAAACCGATCCGATTTCTCATCAGCAAACATTCGGCTCACCTGGTCGTGGTAGACCTTGGAATCCTTGAGTTTTCCCTGATCGGCCAGCTGGCGAAGTTGGCGGTCAGGCATCGAATTCCACAACATGTAGCTGAGGCGGCAGGCGAGTGCGTGATCGTCCAGCTTGCCGGGCTTCTCCACTAGGGTCAGGAAGTGTGGCGATACCAAAATGCCGCGATAGGCTGCACGAAGCGCATCAGCCGGGGATGCCTTCTCCTTATTCATCGTTTGTGCGGCAAGCTTTACGTATGGCTCGACTTGTTCACGGGAAGTCGGACGACGAAATGCGCGATTGGCGAAGCCGTGAATGGTCTTTCGAAAAATCTCGATCTTTTCCTCGGCCGACTTAGCTTTTTCCAAATCCTCTTTCTTGATATTGCCGATCAATTGTTTGCGAACTTCCCAACGCTCGGCATTTGGGTAGATGCGCTCGACATTGATACTATTCAAAGCAATACCAGAGATGCCCTTCGTTTCGTGGCGCGGCCCGTTGTAGGCGACGTTGCCTCCACTTGCACCGTTTGGCGCGCGCTTCAAAGTCGAGTCGTTTGGTTTCAGCTCGAGCATATGATCTTTTTGAATCCATGCCTCGAAAACTAGATCTCTCTTTTCCCTAGTCGCCTCAATGGCAGCGATGGGAAACATCATTGGCGCATTCGACGCACAGGCGCCGGAACGAAGCGTACCCCAGATGGCTTTCTTCTCCCTTGGGTAAAATGCTTGAACCCCTTTCAGGGTAATGCGGTACCAGCCATCAGCAGGTACCCGGGTGCGAGGCATACGACCATAAAATTGCAATGTGATGGGCCAATGAATCGAAAGGTTTCCCCTAGTTTCCGGACCCCGGTAGTTGCCGCCCGGCCATCTTTTTCCCCTCCCTAAATTCAAAGTGTTCACTTCATTGGTATACTTCTTCTCGCTTCCTTCGATGGCTCTTCCAAACGCTTCGTCTAGAGCACGATCGGCTACTTCTAGATAGCGGGCTAGATTATGATGCGACAACTGTTGTGATGCGGCGACTGTCTCAAACCCATGGAATCCGGCTTCTTCGGGTAAGTGATTCTTTAGAGGAATGTCGATCCCGAGAAGATCATGAACCGTGTGTTCGTATTCCGAAGGGTTTAGACGCCTTACATTGACCCGACCATTTTCATTTCGGTCCTTTTGGTCAGCCGCCCAAACAGGCTTAATCAATACATCCAAAGCCGCCTTTCGCTCCTGCCATTGCGGTCGGTCTTTCTTCGACTTCGGCGGCATCTCACCTGTTTCGATGCGCTCGTAGATATAGGCCCACTTTTCAAAGTTCGCGTGATCGTTGAGATTAAAATCGAGATCGAGCAAATTCAGATTCCCTTTGGACACAGAATCATCGTGGCACTCGTAGCAGTGTTTGGATAAAAACGATTCCACCTCTTTTGGGGGCAGCTTTTCCTGAGAAAAGGCCGTCCATGAGATAAACAGCAGAGTAAAAATAGGCAGGGCTGTACGCATAAGCGGAATTTACTCGATAAACATTCCATCAGGACCGGGGGATTCAAGCCAGTGATGACGCCGTATTTTAGCGCAACCATCCAAGCAGTCGCGACTGATTCCTCAGTAGAAAACTGAAACCGACCGTAGACAGAGAGGTCACTATTGTGCTACATGCTGCCTACAAAAAATTTCTCAAATCATGGCTGGAAAGATCGAAAACAAATCAAATATCGAACTGGGTGTTGTTCCCACGCACATCAAATTCGTCGGTGGACTTGCTCCGAATGAAGACGGGCGTCTCCCACGCGACGAAGACGGACGCATAGCGGTTGTTGCCGAGATGGATCGCCTGATGGCAGACTGCCCCGTCACAGTGAACGCAGCGCAGGTTCCTTACTTTGCCGGTGGTAACGAAGACGATGTCGCGGAAATGATCAACGGCCTGAAAGAGCTGGGTCTCACCGTCCATCTCATCATGATGGTTGGCGGAGCCGACCCTATGAATCCAGACGACGAAGATGCTGTGGCTGGAATGCTGGTTGGTGGTCTCGAAGTAGCCAAGCAGTTTGGAATTACCAACGTGTCCTCCACCTCTTTTGAAGAATGGATGCAGGGCGAACCAAAAACCGGTGATGCGTTTGATGCAGCTGTCGCTCAGGTAGCCAAAGTTCACGCAAGAGCCTACGAAGAAGCAAAGCTCGCCGACAGCTGCGTCGAAGCCTGGCACATCGAGTTCCTTCGCGGCGGAGAATTTCAGACATTTACTGATGCAGCCAAGTGTTTTGCAGGCGTCAAAGCCACCAACGAAATCATTGGCACGAACTATTTCAAAGTCATGGTCGATGCAGCACACTGCGGTGACTCTGATCTGACGATTCCGGAAAACGAAAAAGTCATTCAGGAAATTTCTGATGCAGGCGCACTGGGTATTTACCACGCCTCTTCCAAAACGACTCGCGGTTGTTTGTCCACCGACGATGGCTGGATCGGCGCACTGCTCGCTGCCTATGCGAAGACCGGAAACATGAAGCACGTTTTCGTGGAGATCTTTCACCACGAAGATCCCGCGCTGGAGCCGCTGCGCAACCTGGATCCCGGCCACGGGCTCGATACCACAGATGGCCGCTCATACACCCAGGCTACCATTGATGGCGTCGTAGACGTAACCCGCCGACTCAACAACCTGGTTACAAGGAAAATGCTGTAAGTGCTAACTTAGCTCCTGCAAAATCAGTCCACCTACAGAGGGGCTCCTACTTTTCGAATGCAATGAAAAGGGCTTCTCCGTTTTTGATCACGTTCATTTTCAGCAGCGTAACCTGTTTTATTGTAGCGCAGGAATCAGAAGAAGAGCCACCCCCCGTTCCACCCGATCAGCTTTTATTACGCGACTACCGTCCGAAGTCGATTTTCCAAACGGCATCTACGGTTGTCGAAAAAGCCAAGTTCCCGGTGATCGATATGCACAGCCATGCATATGCGAAGGATGAGCTGATGCTGGAGCAGTGGGTCCGGTCGATGAAGGAGGTCGGCGTCGAGAAATCGATCATCATGGTCGGCACGGCTGGTGCAGGATTTGATCAGGCCCGGGAACTGTATTCCAAATACCCGGATCAATTTGAATTATGGGTCGGAATTGACTTCGACGGTTTCAATAAGCCCGGATGGACTGAGCACATTGTTGCCGAACTGGAAAGGTGCCAAAAGCTCGGGGCCCGGGGAGTTGGTGAGATAAACGACAAAGGTCGCGGGCTGCGAGGGCAGAGAGAACCCAACAACTTTCCTACCTTGCATGCAGATGATCCCCGGATGGATCCCATTTTTGAAAAGTGCGCAGAGCTTGGTCTACCGGTGAGCCTCCATATTGCGGAACCATTCTGGATGTATGAACCGATGGACAAAACCAATGACGGTTTGATGAATGCACACAAGTGGCAGATACCGGAAGAGCCGGGGGTTCTCCGTCATGCCGAACTGATTGCTACCTTTGATCGTGCTGTTGAGCGGCATCCGGAAACGATTTTCATCGTCGGGCATATGGCAAATTGCAGTCATGATCTGTCGATCCTGGCGCGCTTGCTCGACAAACACCCGAACCTTTATGCCGACACCGGAGCCCGGTTTGCGGAACTGGCCCCCGTGCCGCGTCGAAATCGGGAGTTTTTCACCAAATATCAGGACCGCATTCTCTACGGAACCGATTTGGGATTCGAGAAACACATGTATCGGACCACGTTTCGGCTCTTCGAAACGGAAGATGAACACTTTTATCCCCATTTTATGAGCAACTACCACTGGGCGTGGCACGGTATGGGACTCAGCGACCAGGTTCTCCGTAAGATCTACCGCGAAAATGCACTGAAGCTGCGGAACGGTTTGAATCGGTAGTCCTTCGGGTGGAAGGTCGTGATAAGTGCGCGCAAAAAACTCTTGCTCAAAGCGGGTTTCCCGACTAATTTCCGCTCCCTTTTTTACAAAAAGCTCATGAAAGCCGATATCCATCCGGAATACAAGGAATCAACCGTTCAGTGCACCTGCGGGCAAGTTATCCAAACTCGCTCAACTGTTCCTGATTTGCACATCGGTATTTGTTCCGCTTGTCACCCGTTTTTCACTGGTGAGCAGCGCTTCGTTGATACCGCAGGTCGGGTGGACAAATTCGCTAACCGCTACGGTGGTACTTCTGCAAAACGCCGCGCCAAGAAGCCCAAGCTTTCTGATCTGAACGCTTAGCTGGCCAAAACTCTTTTTTCAGACGAACGGTGATGATGTCCGCTGGGATATCTTCACCGTTTTTTTGTGCCGAATTTGAAATCCTCCGAAACCTGAACCTATTTGTCTAATGGACTACGAACCTCTCATCGAAAAAAAGAAACTCCGCCTGCCGGAGCTGGAGGGACTGATGTCTGCCGACGGCTTTTTCAACGATCAGGCAAAAGCTGCGGAAACGACCAAAGAATACAACCGCACCAAGCAGCTGCTGGAGGATTGGGATTCGCTCGGCAAGGCGAAAGTCGATCTGGTCGAAAATACCGATCTGGCCAAATCTGATGATGCCGAAATGGCGGAATTGGCTGCGGAAGAGATTCCGGTTTTGGAGAAACAAATCGTCGATCTGGAGGCGGCGGTTCAGTATGCGCTGTTGCCGCATGACCCGACCGAGGATCGCGATGCGATTGTCGAGATCCGCGCCGGCACGGGTGGTGATGAAGCCTCGCTTTTCGCGGGTGACTTGATGCGTATGTATTCGAAATACGCCGAATCGCAGGGATGGAAAACCCAATCCATCGACGCCAGCCCCTCCGATGTAGGCGGCTACAAGGAAGTGGTTTTCAAAGTATCAGGAGAAGAGGTATTTCGTTTCCTGAAATATGAGAGCGGCGTGCACCGGGTGCAGCGGGTTCCGGATACGGAAACGCAGGGGCGCATTCATACGTCCAC
>JAHDCN010000143.1 GCA_020629815.1 Verrucomicrobiota bacterium | reverse complement strand
CATCCGTAAAGCGCATACCTATCCGGGCCAGCCGCTCCATATTCGGCGTGTGCAGCTGCACCTCATCGGAATTTCCGGTGAAATCCTGATACGCGCTGGTGTCACCCATGCCCATGTCGTCTGCCATGAACAGGATCACGTTGGGGTGATCAGCCGACTGCAGAAACCCAGGAACCAACAATCCAATGAGAAACAACCATCGCGCCATGAACGGACGATAGCGAATTGGCCCGGCAACTCAAGAATTCAAAGCCATTCCACGATCCCGATTTCGGCAGCGCTGGCCAGATGCGGCAGGACAAAGAACTCGATCACGCGCAATTCGTTGTAGTTCACATTGCCTCGCGAAACAGAAAATACCGAAAGCCCCACCGCGACTGCCATGACGGCTAGAAAAGGTGCTCGAAGTAACTTTCCGTTTTTCATAGCAGAAACTCGCACAGATAAAGCGCAACCCATCCTACAATCGCGGGTTTCCTTTGTAACTCGAGGCAATAACATGCGGCACCGGTTTCTTCTTCTTTTCCTTTTTCTTAGTATCGGGTTTTCCCTCCTGTCTGCTCAGGAAATGCCCAATCTCGAAGCCCTTTTTGAGCGTCTTGATCGAGACAAAAACGGCGAACTTTCCGGTGAGGAGTTTCCCCGCCGCGCGGAGTTTCTGGCCAGAGCAGATACCGACCAAAGCGGTGGCGCAACGATCGCGGAGATCAAGGCTGCCATGCAAAAAGCCTCCGGAACTCCCGATCCCGCAGCGAAACCGATTATTCATGTCGCCGAATCTTTTCCCGAAAATTCCCCTGTCAGTGAAGCCAGTTGCCGCGCCGCAGCGGAATACTCGGTTTCCAAAAACGGTTACTCCTTTCTGGTTCTGGACGGCACGAGCGGCAAGATTCTTTTCGAACGCTACGATCAGGGCTGGAACCCGGAAAAGCCGCATCGACTCGCAAGTGGCACCAAGAGTTTTTCCGGAATCATCGCCGCTGCCGCAGTGCAAGACAAACTCCTGACTCTCGATGAGCCGGTTTCGCAAACCATCCCTGAATGGAAGAATGATAAACGAAAAGCGTCGATCACCATCAGGCAGCTACTCAGTCTCACCAGCGGTATCAATCCCGGCAAGGTCGGCCGCGTTCCAAGTTACAAAGAGGCGATCCAATCCGCCATGGAATCCGCGCCCGGCAAGAAATTTTCCTACGGCCCGGCCCCTTTTCAAATTTTTGGCGAAGTGATGCGCAGGAAGCTGACCGCGCGCGAAGACTTCCCGTATCCCGATCCGCTGGCCTACCTGAAAGACCGTGTATTGGACCCGATTGAAATGGAATATGCCGACTGGCGCCGAGATGATGATAGGATGCCTCACCTGCCTTCGGGCGCTCACCTCACTGCCAGAGAGTGGGCTAAACTGGGAAAATTCCTACTGCAGGACGGCGAATGGAACGGTGAACAGCTGGTTGATGCCACTGCTCTTCAGGAATGCCGCAAAGGTTCAGCAGCCCGTTCCGAATACGGCATCACCTTCTGGCTGGCAGCAAAAAATATTGGGCCCGGCCTTAAAGATCTCTACATGGCAGCCGGAGCCGGCAAACAACGCCTGTATTTGCTTCCAAAACAGAACCTGGTTGTCGTGCGCCAGGGAGAAAGTAAAGGAGCTTATCAAGATGCGACGCTCCTTCAGAAGCTGCTGAAAAAGAAATAAGCTTCAATTAGTCAAACTAATTAATATAACACTTTTCTAAAATTTCCTGCAAGGAGGCCGTTTTTATGGCAAATTACCGGTCACGCACCCCTTGGATTTTTAAATTTTGGAATCACTTTACCAAAAGTGGTAACTTTGGGTGCGCCGAGCAGGAGCATGCAAAGTTGGTTTTCATTGGAATTAGACGGTAGACCGTACCGGGTCGAAAAGGACGACACTCACCTGACTCTCGCGCAGTTTTTGGTTCAGCTCGACGAAATCTATGCTGATTTCTCATTCGGCGAATCGTGGCGCGGCGGTTGCCCCGTAATCGTCGGTCAGTTGGAAAAGGATGCGCCGCGTTTTCGTCTCAACGACGCGACACTTTTGCTGATGCCGCAGCTGGCTGGTCGTCAGGTCTGGACGCCTCAGGGTATTTCCAACAGCGATCCCAATCATCCGGTGAATATTGCTCTTTCCAGTGGAATTTTTGAATCAGGCTCAAAACGCAACGGCTCCCTGGCCGCCGCTCTGTTTGAAGGCTTTTACCGGCCCGACCTGCGACGTCGTGGCCAAATGAACGACCAGTTTGATTCGCTGGTGACCCGTTCGCTGAATGTGCCCTCGGTCCGTGACGCGGCAGCGCGAGTGTTCGCCTCCGTAGAGCAGGTGCGCCACGAGGCAGCCCAGAAAGCCGAAAAATCGGGCAAGGAAAATCAGGTTTGGACCGGGCGTAAAGACATCCACGAAGACCGGTTTTCCAAACGCCTGTTCCAGTTGAAGGAATATGCGGAGCTAAACTATGTAGATGGCTCCAAGCGGAGATTTTACCGACCTAAAACGCTGGTCGATCTGATGCGTCTGAAGCGCGAATATCCAGAGGCACAATTGATTGCCGGCGGCACTGGGCTGGCACAGGACAGCGGCAAAGTTGAGTGGCCGAACCTGATCTCGGTCGAGGGCGTCGATGAGCTGAACGAAATCATCACCGATCAGGATTACTGGGAAATTGGCAGCGCAGTGTCCCTGACCCGCATTGCCGAAACGATTGGCCGCGAGTGTCCGGAGTTTGCCAAGTTGATGCGTCGCTTTGGTTCCCGACCTGTTCGCAATCGAGCAACACTCGGCGGCTACCTCGCAACTGCGTGGTCACAGGGACAACTCTCCCCTCTCTTGATCGCCCTGAATGCACGGGTGATGTTGCTTTCCAACGACGGTGAGCGCAACGCGCCCGTGTCCCAGTTTTTCGATAAAAACGGCGGCACGATTTTGCAGCCGGGAGAGATCGTTCGAAGTGTCGTGATTCCCCGCTCCACCGACAGCCTGCTCGATTCACGGGGCATGACCGCAAGAATTTGCGATGCCTACAGCACCGGTCAACGACGCAATCTGGTAGACCCGTTTGTCACCGGAGCCTTCGCCCTCGAGTTGAGAGAAAAAGTCGTCGCCAAGGCATGGATCGCCTACTCAGGTCTGGGCAAGACTCCGGTTCGCATAAAGGAAGCCGAAGAATTCCTGGCTGGAAAAACCTGGAACGAAGATACCATGCACGCAGTGCTGCCGGTTTTGCACAAAAGTGCCGGTGCCCTGCTCAAAGCCGCCAGTGAGGAAGAGGACGACGAAGAAGCCGCTCTTTATCGCAAGCAGTTGGTGATTACCCTGTTTCAGAAATTTTACTATCAACACCCCGATCCCGACAGCGTGAAACCGAAGAACCTGTCAGCCAGCAACGAAATTGGTCGATTGGAGCAACCTTTCTTCGATGCCATCACACCCCTGACCTAAATCGATGAGCGACGAAGATAAAGATTTGGGGGAAGACTCCAACGTAACGCCGTTTCGTTTTCCCGATGAAGACGAAGGCAGCGAAACCTTTCGCCAACGCCTGCGTCGCAAGCGCATGGAAGTAGGCGAGGTCGATGGTTCCGCTCTCGACCGCGAAGCTACTGGTTGGCGGGCATCTGATCGTCATCTGGTGATGATGCTCCTCACCAGCCCGCATGCCTCCGCTACCATCGCAAAAAAAGATGCCTCCGCCGCACGCCGGGTAGAAGGCGTTGAGGCCGTGTTGCTAGCGGAAGACATCCCGGGAGAAAACGAACTCGGCCCCGGATTTCCCGGTGAGCCGCTTCTTGCTGATCAGGAAGTCTGCTACGTCGGTCAGCCACTGGCGATCATTATCGGCGAGGATGAAGCCAGCTGTCGCGCAGCGCGGGAGGAAATCCAGATCGATTATCACGAGCTGCCGGGCATACTCAATCTGGAGCATGCGGCCGCGATGAAAAGCTACCACAGCGAAGCGCGCAAAACCGAGCGCGGCGATGTGCGCGCGGCCATTGCCAAATCGGACAATCGCTATCAGGGCGAGCTTACGATTGCCTCGCAACGTCCCTGTTTGGAGATTCAGCCGAGCATTACCATTCGCCCCATGAACCGCGGCGAAACCATCCGGGTGCAGGCAAAATCCCTGCTACCCTCACGCATTCGTTCCGCCGTAGCGCGCGTTTCAGGTCTTCCTGAGAGTGCGGTCGAGGTTGAGTCTGAGGCAGCCAATGGGCTACCTGGCGCACTCGAATCAGAACCGGTTCGTCTGGCGATTCTGGCAACCTACGCAGCACTGAAAGGCCGTGCTGCGGTAACCCTGATTCTTGACTCTCCCACCGAGCCCCTGATTGCCGGCGACCGCCACGCTACCCACGGCAAATACACCGTAGGCTTTTCGGACGATGGTGTCATTGAAGCCGCCAATATTGATCTCCGGTTTGATGCCGGATTTTTCCCCGGCGATTCTCAGGCTTTCCTTGACCGAGCCTTACTGCATTGCGATTCGGTTTATGGAATCCCCGATCTTCGAATCCGCGGAATCCTCTGCAAAACCAATCGACTGACGTCCGGATCAATGCCGGGAGAAGGAGCCGCTCAGGGTGCCTGGGTGATGGAGGAACTGATCCAGCGCGTGGCCGGAATCACCGGCATTCCCGCCGATGAAATCCGGGAGAAGAACTTTTACGGCGACGACACCGGTGTCAATACCACGCCCTATGGTCAGCCCGTGAACCCTTCCGCGATTCAGCGGGTTTGGAATCATGCGATCGGTCGCAGCGAATACTACGACCGAGTTAAGGAAGTGGAAAAGTGGAACCGCCGCAACCCGAGCCACAAGCGCGGCATCGCCGCCACACCCGTGAAATTCGGTCTCGGCGATCCGCGCCCCGAGCGCAATATGGGCATGGCTCTGATCCACATTTTGCCCGACGGTTCAGTTCAGGTGCGACCGGGCCTGATCGATCTGCGCGATGGACTCGACCTGCAGCTGAAAGAGGAAATCTCGAATCGCTTCGGAATTTCCCCGGCCAACGTTCGCGTCATCCCGGGTGACTTGAATGCAGTGCCACAGGCCACACCCGCCAACGCCGTTGATTCCGCCGGACTGATTCTCCGCGCCATGGCCGATGCGAGCGAGCAATTGTTGAAGCAGCTGCGCGAAACCGCAGTTCAGCTTTTCGCAGCCAAAGGCCACACCGAAGTCGATATCGAAACGATCGTATTCACCGAGGGCAAGGTAGGTCCCGAATCCTTTCCCGGAGCACCGCTGGAGTTCAACGAAGTCGTTGCCGCCGCCTGGCGCAGACGGGTCAACCTGCTCGCGGTCGGCTATCACCGGACGCCTAACCTCTGGTGGGATCCCGAACTCGGAGCCGGCTGGCCGTTTTCCTCCTTCACCTACGCAGCCGTCGTGACCGAGATTCAGGTCGATGCCTTCACCGGCGAGATTCAGATTCTCCGCGTTGATGTCGCTCACGAAGGATCACCTACGCCCGATCAGTCCGCCCGCGACGAAGCTCAGCTGTTCCGCTCCTTTTCCGTTGGCGCCGGCTGGATTCTTTCCGAGGACCTCGCTGAAGACAATGCCGAGGAAGGCATGCCCGGCTTCGCCGACGCCCCTTTACAATGGGAATCGGATCGGCTGCGGCCGTCCGGAGATTTTTCCACTGCCGCCGGCGATCCCTGTGGGGAAGCGCCCGTGCTATTGGCCGGATCGATTCGCGAAGCTCTGTGGAATGCCTTGCGTGCCTTTGGTCTGAATCCTGCTCTGAACATCGATCTGCCGCTCCCTGCGACGCCTTCCGCTGTTCTCGCAACCTGCACTGAGATCAGTAAGCAGCTGGCCCAGAAAGAAAAAGAGAAACAGGAAGCCAAGGCCGAAGCAGAAGAATCCGTGGGAAAAGCAGGCTGAGGTAACCCTGTTAGGTCATTGACTCAACAGGGTTAGGTCACTGACATAACCCTGTTATTTCTGCCTATTTCGCCAACCGCGGAGCCGAATACCCCTGCTCACGGACTCGGTCCAGCAAAGCCCGCAGTTCAGCCACTTTGTCCGGATTCCCCGCAGCTACATTGTTTCGCTGCCCGGGATCTTTGGCGAAGTGATACAACTCCACTTTGGCATCATCATCCACAGCGTAGCTGCGCTTGGCTTCCCACTCCTTGTTGCGACCGGAGTGATAGCCACTCTTGCCGACCACCAGGTTCCATTCACCGGAACGAATCGCCCAGGCTTCCGCCTTGGTATTGTGAATGTGGTGACTGCGAACAGAATCGACTTTTTCTTTGATCAACGGCAGCAAATCAAACGAGTCTTCAGCAGCATCTTTGGGCAACTCATATCCGACATGAGCAGCGAGTGTTGCCATAATATCGACCTGCGAAACCAGGGCATCACACACAGCACCCGCCTCAGTCACACCCGGCCATTTGATCAGGAACGGCACATGGTGTCCGCCTTCATAAATATCGCGCTTCAATCCGCGGAACGGCTCCGCTGACCAGTGATCGAAAACTTCATCGCGCTTGTAGGCATATTTTTCCGGACCATTGTCGGCACTGAAAATCACGATCGTATTTTCCGCCTGTCCCGATTCCTCAAGCGCCTTCAAAATGCGGCCGCAGGAATCATCAGTTTCATAGACAAAATCGCCATAGGGACCAGCTTCCGTTTTGCCGTCGAACTCATCGTTCGGAATGATCGGCGCGTGGGGCGACGGATAGGCAAAGTAGAGAAAAAACGGCGCGTCCGTCTTTGCCTGCTCCTTAATGTAGCCCACCGCTTTCTCCGTAGTCTTCGGAATATTTTCGTAGGGATCCCAGCCGGTAATCATCGGCCCCGGGCGACATTCCCAATTGCCTTCTTTGATCTTCTTCCACTTGTTGGTGTCCATCATGGTATCCGGCGGAGTAACCACCTTGTCGTTCTCGATCCAGCAGTATGGCGGGAAATTGATCACGGTATCCCCGAAGTAGTAATCGAAGCCATGATCCAGCGGGCCATTGGGAATCGACTTCTCCCAGTCGAAAGCCTCGTGTCCCCAGGAAGTCTTTC
>JAHDCN010000142.1 GCA_020629815.1 Verrucomicrobiota bacterium | reverse complement strand
CCAGTCGGGCCTCGGTATCGGCGCCTTTCTCAGCATCAACCGCATCGTTAAACAAGTTGGTCGCGATCTGGATGCAGATGCAGCTCAGCAGTGTCGCCCAGAATAATAACCAGGAAAAATCGCCTCCGCCAAAAAGAGACGGAACCGAGCCGACCCAAACCGGAACGATCGCTGCAGGAAGCGTTTTGGGTCTAGCTGCGAGAATCCAGGATTTCATGAGAGAAAAGAACAACCGCTTCGTGCCGTTTCACACAGGACTACGCTCAATAGCGGGGAACTGACTCATCAATTTTTTCCGACCATTGATCGATCCCTCCAGCCAGACTCCAGACATTTTTCTTCCCTTTGTTGCGAAGAAACAAGGTCGCCTGCATCGAGCGCATGCCATGATGACAGTAGACCACCATGGGAGTTTCCTCATCGGTCAGGAGAAAATTGGTCGCCTGCTCGGCAAAATTCGAAAGTGGCCGCAGCTCTGCGCCGTCAATTTTACAGAACGAAAACTCGTCATCCTCGCGGCAATCGATCAGGCGAAAGGAAGGAGCCTCGGGATCATCGCGCAGCTCGGAAAGTTGCTCGACACTGATTTCGTATTCTTCGGATGAGGGAAGCATGGGTTTACTCAACTACAAACATCCCATCTTTCTCCGGCGCAGCACAACAGGCAATCGCTTTTCCATTCTCATCGACCAAAACCCACAAGTGCCCGGCAAAGGTATTTTGCAAGGACTTGCGCCCCGGATCGACATGACCGTAGTCGCGGCGCCCTCCTTCGAAGTCGATCCACTGACATCGGAGCGTTTTGTCTGTATCGTTACGAATCGTTAGCTGAACCCGCGTGGCAGAGCCTGGCGACTTGGTGGCGAGGGTGACATCTTCTAAAGACAACCCTTTCACCTTCTCCAGCCCCTTACCCTGCTGCAGTTCATTGTATGCTTTCACCAATTGTTTCGGCCAGGCAAAGACCGGTGCATCGCTACGATCAAATCCAGCCAGATGCGCAGGCTCCGCGCGATCCTGCGGCTTCACGTAGCGCCAGTCTCTATCGCCAAACACCGACTCCACCAGCTTTGCCAAATCCGGATCATGCTCGCGCAGCTCCTGTCGGGTATTCACATGATTGTGATCGTGGTCATTCTCCCGGTTGGTGTCGAACCATGACTGAACTCCTTCGGCCCAGTACTCAGCCGGATTGGTGCCCGCATACTTTCCCTTCCACAACCCTTTCAAGACCGCCCGATTGAAACACTGCTCCAGTCTTTTCTGAAAATCGGGCTCCAGCGTATTCATCCCCTGCTGGTGAATCACATGGGCAAACTCGTGGATCATGATGCTCTCTGCCGCATAGGGATCACCCTGCAAACCGAGCAGATTTTCTTCACCTACGCTCACTGCCGGCCTTTTCTTTGTCGCCCCAAGCCCACGGGCCCTTT
This sequence comes from Verrucomicrobiota bacterium, assembly GCA_020629815.1. GTDB lineage: Bacteria > Verrucomicrobiota > Verrucomicrobiia > Verrucomicrobiales > DEV007 > Arctic95D-9. The sequence continues at coordinate 5,658 of JAHDCN010000142.1, read as the reverse complement.
TGTCCCAGTAGTTCTTCGGAGTCAGGTCGCTGTGCTCCGGTACCTGAGTGGTCAATTCATCGGGCGCCATGATCGCCAGCCGCACATTCTTACTCGCAATTGCCCGGATCACTTCCGGCCGATGGCCCAACATTTTTCGAATCAAAAATTCCGCTTCTTTGTGCGCATAGTCGGAGACCTTTGCGGAAGAAACGATCGGCAGGTCTTCGACAACAAGGTGCTTTCGATAAAAGGAAGTATCGAGAGAAAGCTTCTCCACCAGTTCCGGAGGAGGTGGAGGGACCTCTTCCCCAATCAGCTCACCAACACAAACCATCAGCGCGATGACCGCGCAAAAATTCTTCAAGACCATACTGCTACCTCGTCGCGAACTTTCCTTTTCTGAAACCACAAAAGGACAAAGACGGTAAGCGCCAAAACCCAGACCAAACTCAGCCCGGTCATCACTTTCGCCGCAATGCCCATCGCGCTCGAAAACACCTCCATATCCATAGGCGGCGTGTCTTCGCCCACGACCGCCAATTTTGCCGAGTAGAGCATCTGCTCTTCCACCAGAGGCAGAGCCTTCCAAACCGCGAAGATTCCAAACAGCAAGTAACACACAGCCCAAACCCTCAACAGAACCGGTGCGATCTTCTTGCGCTTCAGCAACAGGATGCTGCCCAGAATCAGCAACAAAGCAATGACAGCAAAAACCACTCCGAGAAAAATCTGGGTATTGAGCAGCCGACCAAAAAATTCTTCCGCGTCGGCATCCCCTTTCATTACGATCGAAATCTGCATCTTCTGGGTGATCACATTTACCGGACGCATCACTGCCGTGATCAACAAAAGAGCACCGATCACAATACCGGAGATACCGATTGCTTTGGGCCAGCGGGAAGGCCCGCCCATACTAACCGAATCAATCGGCGGTGGAGTTGCAGTTGATTTCGTTTCCATGTGAGTCATCACTGTAGGCTGTTTCACAGTTCCAGTGCAATGCCCGATTCTTCCCCTGTCCTCGCCCTTCCGAATATTTCCGGTGACTGTTTTGTTCTCGATGAGGACCTGTTTCAGAAAGGTATCGAAGCTTCCAGGCACAGTCCGCGCAAACGTATTATCCTACCGCTGCACCGCCAACAGGAGGCGATCGTTCAACGCATGCTCAACTTTCTGCAACCCGGCACCTATGTGCAGCCGCACCTGCACCCCAGAGAATTCGCCAGTGAAACGATGTTCGTTTTGCAGGGGCGAATGGGTTTCGTTTTGTTTTCCGAAACGGGTGACGTTGCGGAGCTCCACGATCTACAAAAGGGCAGCCTGATCGATATCGAGCCTCAACTCTGGCACGGCCTGGTCGCACTTGAGCCGGATACAGTGATTCTCGAAATCAAACGAGGTCCCTACGATGACGACGACAAAGTTTTCGCAGACTGGGCACCGGCAGAGGAAGACGAGAGTTCCGGCTCGTTCCGGGAAAATCTGGAGGGATTGTTCGAATCCAAATGAAGTATCTGAAGATAGCTCTGCAACTAATCGTCTTGATCTTTTTGATTCTGCTTTTTAGCCCCTATGTAGTTCCTGGAATTATTCTTGGAATTTTTCTTCGAGGAAAATGGCCCCGGACGGTTACTCTTATTGCCGGACTTTGTCTTGTTTTCGGCTATCGAATGTTGGGTCTTTCGAATCTCAAACTCGATGTATTACCTGACAATTCTTGGTTTACGACATTTATGGAGTTCTTTATCAGCTGGGCAATTTGCTGCTTCTTTTTTCACCTTGGATACCAAGTGAGAGACGGTTTCCTTAAAGGATTCCGATCTATTCAACCGGCCTAAAACTCACTCCACTTCCTCACGCGGTGCCCGCTGCAATAAATCCTGCATGGCTTCGCGGATTGGCTTATCTTCGAAAAGGACGGCATACGCTTCGTCGATGATCGGCGTTCTCACTTCGAGTCGTCGAGCCAGCTCAAAGGCATGCTTGGCATTCGGCACGCCCTCGGCAACCTGATTCATCGAATCGATGGCCTGCTGCAAGGTATTCCCCTCACCCAGCAAACGCCCGACCCGGTTGTTCCGACTGTGCACCGAGTAGCAGGTCACTATCAAATCACCCATTCCGCTGAGTCCTCGAAACGTTTCCTCTTTCCCGCCGAGAGCCATTCCAAGGCGCGTCATTTCCGAAAGACCGCGAGTCACCAGAGCCGCTTTGGTATTGTCACCGAGTCCAAGCCCGTCGATCGCACCGGCCGCTATCGCGAATACATTTTTCACCACACTGCCAACCTCGATCCCGATCACATCACTGCTCGTGTAGGTTCGGAACCATGGAAGTGTAAACACGTTCTGCACCGTTCGCGCGACATCTTCGTCGTCCGAGCCAATCGTCGCCAAGGTCGCCATTCTTTTCGCAACCTCCTCGGCATGACTCGGCCCCGACAGAACCGCAATCGGATTGTCCGGGAAAAACTGCTCCAGCAATTCGTGCATAAAAGCCCCGTTCTCTGGATCGATGCCCTTGGTGCAGGAAACCAGGATCGTCTCCTTCGGAATTCCGGCATTTTGCAAATCTTGCAATACCAGGCGCGCCACTTGCGACGGAATCACCATCAGAATCAGCGGCTTGTCTTTTACATCGGCGATATCAACCGAGGACGAAAGATTCTCCGGCAAATCAACTCCCGGCAAATACTTGGAGTTCAAATGATTGGAATTGATGTCGTCGCAGACTGGCTCCTCGTTTCCGTAGGCGCACACGTCGATGCCCCGATCAGCCAGAACGATCGACAGGGCAGTGCCCCAACTTCCTGCGCCGAGCACGGCTGCTTCTGAAAAAGGTGATGCTTCCATAGGTGGTTATTTCTTTTTCTTCGCGTCAAAACGGTTTTCCTCTCCGCTGCGCAATCGGGCAATATTCGATCGGTGACGCCACACAGCCATCACACAGAGAAAGCAGCCAAAAATCAGAATCGGTAGATTGAGTCTTTCCTCGATCAAAAACTGCTGCACAAAGATCGTTACGGGAATCGCCACCGCGGCTGCAATCGAAGCCACCGATACGTAGCGGGTTACCAACAAAAACACGATCCATGCAATGATCGCCACCAGCAAAGGAATCGGAATCACCGGGGCCATCGCGCCCGCCGTCGTGGCGATCCCTTTACCGCCTTTGAACTTCAGCCAGAACGTGTAGTTGTGCCCGAGGATCGCGGCAATCGCCGTGAAAATATGCAGCAGCGAGTTATCCGGAAAGAAATGCCGGGCAATCAACACCGGCACCATCCCCTTCAGGATGTCGAGAATCAGGCAAAAAATCCCTGCCGGTTTACCCAGCGTGCGCAGCACATTGGTCGCGCCGATATTGCCACTGCCATGCTCGCGAATATCGACTCCGCGCATTTTGCCGATGATCAGGCCAAACGGAGTCGCACCGATCACGTAGGCCAGCAGCAGCGGCCACAGATTCATGGGATTGGATAATATCTCAGACATAGGGAGAACAAGCTTGTTAGAATCTGGATGGCAGGAGCGAAACTGTCCAGCAACAGATTGTTTGATAATTGTGATGAAACCATCGACGCAACCACCGTAAAGAGGCCTCAATTGCATTTGCGCGAATCCGGGAAAGCCATCTAACCTCCCTTCATGCGATACCTCGTTTGGATTTTTACTGCCCTGGCCGTTCCCGCTTTTGCTCAGCAAGCGAAAAAGAAAGATCAATATGATCCTGAAGTTCCCAAGCCGACTTTTTCAGAAGTTCGCTACGGCGACCACGAGCGCCATGTGATCGACTTCTGGCAAGCGGAATCAGATTCACCAACTCCGGTCGCTTTCGTTATTCACGGCGGAGGCTGGATGGGTGGCTCCAAGGAAAGGCTGCAGCGCTTCGCCGACGCACCTCGACTGCTCAAAGCTGGCATTTCTGTCGCATCAATCAACTACCGCTACGTGCGCCAGGCCGTCGAAGAAGGTGTCGAACCTCCGGTGAAAGCTCCGCTTCACGACGCGGCCCGAGCTTTGCAGTTTATTCGTTCCAAGGCCAAAGAATGGAATATCGATAAGGAAAGAATCGGCGCTGCTGGAGGTTCTGCTGGTGCCTGCTCCAGTCTTTGGCTGGCGTTCCACGATGACCTTGCCGATCCCGACAGCGATGATCCAGTCGCCCGCGAGTCATCTCGACTGATGTGTGCCGCAGTAATCGGTGCGCAAACATCGCTTGATCCGAAGCAGATGAAAGACTGGACTCCGAACAGCAAGTATGGCGCTCATGCCTTTGGTTTGAAAAATTTCGCCGAGTTCCTCGAAAAGCGGGAGGAAATCCTGCCATGGATTAAAGAGTATTCGCCCTACGCGTTGGTGACTTCAGATGACCCTGATGTATATCTCTGGTATCGCACCCCTCCAGCAATCGGCAAGGAACAGAAAGACCCGACTCACTCGGCGAATTTTGGTGTAAAGCTGCAAAAGCATTGCGAAAAAAATGGCACCTCCTGCGACTTTGTTTACGAAGGAAAAGAAGATGTCACTTACGCGAACACCACCGACTTCCTGATCGCCAAACTTTCCAAAGGCAAAGACCTGCTCGGCAAAAATCTCGGCCAGTGGAAATTGCAAAAGGAAGGCGCCTGGGAATTGAAGGACGGAGTCCTGCAAACCTCAGAGAAACCGGGCGGCTATATTTGGTCCAAAAATGCGTATGAGAACTTTCAGATTTCTCTCGAATACAAAACTTCAGAAAAGTGCAACAGCGGTCTATTTTTCCGCACCGATCCAAAAAATGCGGTGCAAGGCGGCTTTGAGATCCAGATCGCTTCCGACGGGAACTACGACGGCAAACACGTGGTGGGCTCACTCTACGATGCCAAGCCGCCCAGCGAAGCAGCCGGCAAACCTGACGGCGAATGGAACACCATGATTTTGACCTGCGCCGGCCCGCATATCTCGGTTGTCCTGAACGGGAAGAATATTTTGTTCGCCAATATCGACGACTGGGATACCGCCAACCAGAATCCCGATGGCAGCAAAAATAAATTCAAAACAGCGCTGAAAGACCTGCCGCGTTCCGGCCACTTCGGCCTGCAGTATCACGGCCATCCGGTTTGGTTTCGGAATATCGTTTTGAAAGAGTTGTAGACTATATTCGGGTAGCGGGCACTCCTGCCCGCAGATTCCTCTACCAACGGGCAGGAGTGCCCGTTACCCTTTCAATTTACAGCATCGTCATCTCGACTGAGTTAGCGAGGGAGAGATCTCTCGTAGGCCCGAGTTGCCCAGCCAGGCCACGGATGTATTCGACGGCTTCGATCTCAGTTTTACGCCTCATACACTCAAAGCCACCCGCAAGATTTCTCCTCACTTCGCTCGTCGAAATGACGATATTCGGGTAGCGGGCACTCCTGCCCGCGATTCTACTACCAACGGGCAGGATTACCCGTTCCCCGATTCTCAAATCCAGCGACGCCGGTAATCGCGCTCAACCTTCTTTCGGAAGCCGAATCCGACCTCTACCATCACGGCGCGTACCAGCAGCAAAGCGGTGGATTTGGCGATCCGGGCAAACAACCGAAGACGGCCAAAATTGCCCCGTTTCGCCAGTCCAACCGAAACGGCTGCAGAAGTAATCGCCTTCCCCAACGAAACACCGTGGTATCGATTCTTTTCCTTTCGATCCATT